>JAYRQX010000337.1:0-1796 GCA_041910415.1 Acetobacteraceae bacterium
CTGGCCGGGGCCGACGACTTCCTGCGCCAGGCTGAGACCGGGGCCGCCGCCACCAAGAGCCGCCTCTGGCTGAACCACCCCGCCAGCTCGCGCTGGCGCGGGCTGCTGGTGAAGGCCGGGGACGCCGATCCGGCGCTGGACTTCGGCCTGTCGAAATACGCGGCGAACTGCCGGCTGAACTTCCTCTGGCACCGGCCGCAGATCCTGGCCGCGGTGTTCCCCGGCGGCCTCGGGAGGGCGGCATGAGCCGGGAGCACGACGATGTCGCTCGCGCCCGCGCCTCGCTCGCTCTGCGCCGTGTGCAGGGGGCCCGCGCGCGGCTTTGGCTGGTTCGACCCGACCTCGGCGAAGCCGCCGCGGCCCTCGGTCTCCTTCTGCTCCATCACCTGCCAGGGCTGGTGGGTGCGCTTGGCGCGGCGATCCACCGCCATGGTTGATCTCACCGAACAGGAACGGGCCGCCATGCGCGCCGCGATGCGCGCGATGGCCGAGGTGATGGCGGAGATCGGCTGGACCACTCCGCTCAATGCGTTGTCGGAGCAGCAGGTGTTGACGCTCGCGGAGGTGGCCGTCGGCGCCTTCCAGGACGCCATGCGGGCCTCCGCCTCCCCCTCGACGCCGGAGGTCCCGTTCTGATGACGGGCGCCAGCCTCGACTTCAATCACCGCCCGAAGCCGCCGACTGCGGCGGAAGCGATCAACGACCTGATCGATGCAGCGCTGGTGGTGGAGAACGGCACGCGGGCGCGCCGGGAATACCTCGGCGGTTCGCGCCTCGGTGATCCCTGCGCCCGGCGGCTGCAGTACGAGTTCCTGGACGTCCCGCGCGACCCGGACACCGGCTTTTCGGGTCAGACGCTGCGCATCTTCGCGGTGGGGCACGTCTTCGAGGATCTGGCGATCGGCTGGCTTCGGCGCGCGGGCTTCGACGTGCGCACCCGCAACCGTGCCTGCGAGCAGTTTGGCTTCTCGGTCGCGGGCGGGCGCGTGCAGGGCCACATCGACGGCGTGGTCGTCGCGGCGCCCACGCAGGCGCAGGCCGTCGTCGCCGTGCCGGCGCTGTGGGAGTGCAAGTCGGCCAACGCCCGGAACTGGAAGGAGATGGTCCGGCGCGGCGTGGCCGCGGCGAAGCCGATCTACGCGGCGCAGATCGCGCTCTACCAGGCCTACATGGGCCTGACCGAGGTGCCTGCCCTGTTCACCGCGGTGAACAAGGACACCGCCGAGCTCCACCACGAGCTCGTGCCCTTCGACGGCGCGCTCGCCCAGGCCACCAGCGATAAGGCGGTGCGCGTCCTGCAGGCCTGCGACGCCGGCGAGTGGCTGCCCCGCATCGCGGCCGAGCCCGAGCATATCGAGTGCAGCCGATGCCCCTGGCGCACGCGGTGCTGGTCATGAGCGCCGCCGAGGTGATCCCGCCCATGCCGGTCGCCCCCGATGCCGCGATGATCGCGGCCTATGCCGACATGGTCTTCGGCTGGTGCGAGGGCTGGGTCGCGGTCCGCGCCCTCGCCGAGAAGGGCGGGCCCGACCGCGCGCCGCACACGCCCTTCCTCCCCGCCGATGCCGAACTGCCGGCGAAGCTCGCCGTCCAGGCGCAGTGGGCCGCTGCGGCGGACATGGCACTTTACGTCATCCCTGGCACGGTCCCGGAGCCCGGCCAGGCCAGTGCCGAGCATATCGCGCAGATGCAGGTGGTGCTGGTCGATCTCGATGGTGGCGACATCACGGCCAAGCGGGCACACCTGCTCCAGCACCTTGGCCCGCCCAGCCTCGAGGTCGCCTCGGGTGGCATCA
>JAYRQX010000338.1:0-2727 GCA_041910415.1 Acetobacteraceae bacterium
ACGTACATGGCGCGGATGTCACGTTTTGCCGCCGCCTTGAGGATCTCGACCACGGTGAGGCCGGGCACCTCGGAGAGCGGCGCGCCCCACAACGCGGCGAAGCGCTCGCGCACGGCGGCTTCGGCGACGCGCGGGTAGTCGGGCAGCATCATCGGGATCAGGCCGGCGTCCGACGCGCCCTGCACGTTGTTCTGCCCGCGCAGCGGATGCAGGCCGGCGCCGCGGCGGCCGACCTGGCCGGTGAGCAGGGCCATGGCGATCAGCCCGCGCACGTTGTCGGTGCCGTGGGTGTGCTGGGAGACGCCCATGCCCCAAAAGATCAGCGCCGCCTTGGCATTCGCATAGGTGCGAGCGACTTCGCGCAAGATTTCCGCCGGCACGCGCACCGCGCCTTCCACCGCCTCCGGCGCGCAGGCGCGCAGGTTGTCGCGGAAGGCCTGGTCGTAGCCTTCGACGCGCGCGGCGACGAAGGATTCGTTGACCAGCCCTTCGAAGACGATGACATGGAGCAGGGCGTTGATCAGCAGCACGTCGGTGTCCGGCGCGAACTGGACGACGTGGGTCGCGTCGCGAGCGAGTTCCGTGACGCGCGGGTCCATCAGGATCAGTTTGGCGGGATCATGCGCACGGCGCGCGGCGTTCTTGATGAAGCTGGCGGCGACCGGATGGTTCACCGCCGGATTGGCGCCTATCACGATGATGACGTCGGCGTGGTCGACGTCGCGCACCGGGTTGGACACCGCGCCGGAGCCGATGCCTTCCAGCAACGCGGCGACCGAGGAGGCGTGGCACAGCCGCGTGCAGTGGTCGACATTGTGGGTGCCGAAGCCGGTGCGAACCAGCTTCTGGAACAGGTACGCCTCCTCGTTGCTGCCCTTGGCCGAGCCGAAGCCGGCCAGCGCCGACGGGCCGTGATCGCGCTTGGCGTCGGCGAGTCCGCCCGCGGCGAAGTCCAGCGCTTCCTCCCAGCTCGCCTCGCGGAACCGGGCGCGCCAGTCATCAGGCGTGCCGGACAGCGTGGCGTCCTTGGCCGCGCCGGCACGGCGGATCAGCGGCACGGTCAGTCGCCCCGGATGGCGCGGGTAGTCGTAACCGTAACGGCCCTTGACGCACAGCCGGCCGGCGTTGGCCGGGCCGTCGCGGCCGTCGGCACCGACGATGACGCCGTCCTCGACGCGGTAGGCGATCTGGCAGCCGACGCCGCAATAGGGGCAGAGCGAGTCCACCGTGGTCACGCTTGCCGCCGGCTGGACCTTGGCCGAGAGCGCGCCGGTCGGGCAGGCGGCCACGCATTCGCCACAGCCGACGCAGGAGCTGGCCCCCATCGCCGCGCCCGCGTCGAAGACGATGCCGCCGCGCGCATCCAGCCCGATCACGTCGTTGCCCTGGAGGTCGCGGCAGGCGCGGATGCAGCGCGTGCAAGTGATACAGGCGGCGGCATCGAAGCGGATCGCCGGGTGCGACAGGTCGGCTGTCGTTTCGGCGAAAGTCAGCCGTGGTGGGACGGCGGCATTTGCTCTCCGTGTCCAGGCGGACAGCTCATCGCTCGCCCGCGGTGCCTCGATGCCAAGCAGTTCCAGGATGCCGCGCCGCGCTTCGCGCGCACGCTCGGTGGCAACGCCGACCTTCATGCCTTCCTTCGGCATTCGGCAGCACGAGGGCGCCAGCGTCCGCTCACCCTCGATTTCGACCACGCAGGCGCGGCAGTTGCCGGCCGGCGTCAGCCCGTCCTTGTGGCACAGGTGCGGAATTTCGATGTCATGGCGCGCGGCGGCGGCGAGAATGGTTTCGCCCTCGCGCGCGCCGATTTCGCGGCCGTCGATGCTGAAGCGGATCACCCCTCCACCTCGTGCCGGAAGTACTTCATCACCGACAGCGCCGGGTTCGGCGCGGCCTGGCCGAGGCCGCAGATCGAGGTGTCCTGCATCAGGCGGCCGAGTTGTTCGAGGCGTGCTGCATCCCAAGGCGAAGCCTCCATCAGCTTGACCGCTTCGGCCGTGCCGACGCGGCAGGGCGTGCATTGGCCGCAGCTTTCGTGCGCGAAGAAGCGCATCGCGTTGGCGGCCAGCTCGCGCGCGGCGTCCCGCGTGGAGAAGACCACGATCGCCGCCGAGCCGATAAAGCAGCCGTGCGCCTGCAGGGTGTCGAAATCGAGCGGAATGTCGGCGAGGCTGGCCGGCAGCATGCCGCCCGACGCGCCGCCGGGGAAGTAGCCGTACAGTTCATGCCCCGGCGCCATGCCGCCGCAATGTTCGGCGATCAGCTCGTTCAGAGTGATGCCGGCGGGCGCCAGATGCACCCCGGGGTTCGCCACCCGGCCGGAGACCGAAAACGCGCGCAGTCCGGTTCGTCCGTGGCGCCCATGGCCGGCGAACGACTGCGGCCCCTCGCGCAGGATGCGCGGCACCCAGTGCAGCGTCTCCATGTTGTGTTCCAGCGTCGGCCGACCGAACAGTCCCACCTCGGCGACGTAGGGCGGGCGCAGGCGCGGCATGCCGCGTTTGCCTTCGAGCGACTCGATCATCGCCGATTCCTCTCCGCAGACGTAGGCGCCCGCACCGCGCCGCAGTTCGATGGCCGGTGCGTCCGGATGCTCGGCCGCGAGCCAGCCGCGCAGGATGGCGAGTTCCTCCTCCAGCAGCAAGCGGCAGCCAGCGTACTCGTCGCGCAGGTAAATCCAGATCGCATCGATGCCGACCGCCCAGGCGGCGATCAGCGCGCCTTCGA
>JAYRQX010000339.1:0-4099 GCA_041910415.1 Acetobacteraceae bacterium
AGGTCGCGGAACGCCTGCAGCGAACCTTCCCGCAGACCGCCCTTGCCGATGATGAGGCGCACGCCCTCGCGTTCCATCAGCGGGCGGGTGAAGCGTTCCATGCGGTCGGAGGTGGTGGTGCCGATGCAGACGGGCTCGTAGCCGGAGTGATTGGTGCCGCTGCGCTCCACCTTGCGCAGGTTGGGCGCGGTGTGGATCACGGCGTGGCCGCGCAGATCGAATTTCGTGCGGCGGCCGCGGTCGAACATGTGGATCTGCGTGGCGTCGCGGATGCCGTAGAGAATTTCTTCGAGCGTGACGGTGTCGCCGACGCGCAGCGCCCGGATCTGTTCTTCGCTCGCCGGCATGTGCAGGACGTGATGGGCCATTTCTGCGTGCTCCTCAGAAGCCGATCGCGACGCCTGATGGCGTGAAGGTGGCGCTCGCGCGCCGGGCGCTGTGGCACTGGATGTTCACGGCGACGGGGTTCATGGTGATGTGCGTCGCGGCCGTTTCCACATGCACGGCGAAGGCAGTGGAATCGCCGCCGAGGCCCTGGGGGCCGATGCCGAGGCTGTTCACGGCTTCCGACAATTCCGCTTCCAGTTTCGCGCCTTCCGAATCCTCGCACCGGCTGCCGAGCGGGCGCGTCGCCGCGACCTTCGCCAGGTGCATGCAGAGATCGGAGGTGCCGCCGATGCCGACGCCGACGATGGTGGGCGGGCAGACCTTGCCGCCGGCCTGGATCACCTTGTCGATCACAAATCGCTTCACCGCGGCGATGCCGTCCGCCGGGATCAGCATCTGCAGAAAGGAGCCGTTCTCCGACCCGCTGCCCTTCGGGATCATCTCCAGCCGCAACTCGCGATCGCGGTCGGTGAAATCGATGTTGATGACCGGCACGCGCTCGCCGCAGCTCGTATGCTCGTTCTTCCGCGTGATGGCGTGCACGACGGAAGACCGCAGCGGATGCTCGCGCGTCGCGCGCGCCGTGCCGCGGCCGATCGCCTCCTTCAGCGCCCAGCCATTCACGGTCACGTTGCGGCCGATCAGCACGTTGAAGATCGGGATGCCGGTATCCTGGCAGAGCAAATTGTCCATCCGTTCCGCGACGCCGATATTCTCGATCATCGTCGCCAGGATGCGCTTCGCGGTGCCGTCGGTCTCCCCGGCATCCAGCCGCGTGAAGCCGGCCTTGATGTCGTCGGGCAGGATCTTGCAGGCGCGGATGTAGAGCAGCTTGGCCGCTTCCTCGATCGCCTCGGGCAGCACCACCAGCGGGTCGGCCGTACCGGCGCGGGTCATCAGGGTCATGGGCGTTTCCTCCCCGTTCAGATCAGCAGCGAAAGTCCTGATACCAGCAGCAGGCCCAGCAGCACGACGCGAAATCCCTGCGCCGGCAGGACACGATAGGCGCGCAGGCCCAGGAATGTGCCGCCAATCAGCGCCGGTGTCGCGAAGGCGGTCAGGACGAGCGCTTCCCGCGTGAAGAAGCCGGTGAAGGCCAGTCCCGCCGTCGTGATCGCCTGCATGAAGACGATATAGGGCTGCATGAAGGCGCGGGCCTGGTCCTTCGGCATGCCCTGGATGTCCACCCACATGGCGGGCAGCGCGCCGATGAAGCCGCCGACGCCGCCCAGGATGCCGGCCGCGAAACCCACGGCGCCGTCGCGACCGATTGTCGCCGGCACTTCCGGCGGCGCCATGCGGAGCGCGACGCGGGCCAGCATGTAGCCGGAATAGAGCACCAGCATGATCCCGACGCCGCCGACGATCACGGCCGCCGGCCCGATGCGCAGGACGTAGAGTCCAACCGGCACGCCGAGGGCCGACATCGCCACGAAGAAGCGCATCCGCCGCCATTCGATGTGCCGCCACAGCGCCGGCAGGCTCATTCCCTGCGCCATCAGGCTGCCGAGCACGAGCACCGGCGCGGTGACGGAAGGCGGCACGAAATGCAGCAGGATGCCGGCGGCGACGAGCACGAAGGCGAAGCCCGCCATGCCCGCGCAGAAGGCCGCGACGAAGCAGGCGCCGGCGACGAGGGCGGCTTCAAACAACATTCAGCGCGAAGACCAGGCCGATGAAGAGCGCGAAGCCCGCCGAGACCGCGACCAGCGTCTTTTGGACGTTTCGCCAGCCGAGGAATTCCAGGGCCATGACGCGTAGCCCGCCGGCGAGGTGGATGGCGAGCAGCGCGACCAGCACCGTCTCGGCCAGCTTCGTCAGCGGGTTCGCGGTCCAGCGCAGGAAGCCGTCCAGCGCGGCCTCGCCCGCAATGGCATGGGACAGCGCCCAGAAATGCAGGGGCAGGAACAGCGCGAGCAGCAGGCCGGAGATCCGGTGCACCGCGAAGGCGATCCAGGCGGGGTGGGAGCGGGGACGCATGTCCATCATGCCGCGAACAGCCCATGCGCGGCGCGGATGCCGAACAGCGCGGTCAGCAGCCCGATGGCGAGCCAGGCCGCATCGAAGCCGCGCCCGCGCCAGCCGAAGGTTTCGCCCGCGATGTTGCGCAGACCGATGGCGCCGTGCAGCCCGGCGGCGAGCGCGAAGACCGCGTAGAAGACCAGCCAGCCCAGGCTGCCGCGCGTGCGCCCGAGGATCTCGGCGGCCGTCAGCCCGCCACGCACCGCGAGGATGATCGTCACCAGATGCACGGTGACGCCGAGCGCCAGGATCGCCGCCGTGATGCGCTGCGCGGCCCAGAGATGGACTTGTGCCCGTGCCGACATCAGCGTGGCCCGAGGCCAAAAAGATCCCAGAACAGCGATCGCTTCAGCCCGGCGATGGCGCCGGAGGGATCGATCTGCTTCGGGCAGCGTTCGGTGCAGGATTGCGTGGAGTGGCAGGAATGGCAGCCCGCATCGCCGGCGACCGCGTCCAGCCGCGCGCGATTGGCGCCGTCGCGCACGTCGTTCACCAGCGTCCAGGCGCGATTCAGCGCGGCGGGGCCGAGATAGTCCGGGTTCCATGTGACGACATCGCAGCTGGCGTAGCAGACGCCGCAGCCGATGCATTCGATGCCGGCGTCAGCCTCCTGCCGCTTCTTCGAGGCCGGGGGCACGACGTGGAATTCCGCCGGCACGGCCCCATCCGGCGCGTCCTTGGGCTGGAAGGTGCCGCGGGCCTTCGCCCATTTTTCGAAGAAGGGCGCCATGTCGGTGGCGAGGTCGCGGATGACCGGCAGGTTGGAGAGCGGCTTCAGTTCCAGCGCGCCATCCGCGCCCACCACCTTCTTCACATGCGTCCGGCAGGTCCAGCGCGCGCGGCCGTTCACGGTCATGGCGCAGCTGCCGCACATGCCGACGCGGCAGGCGAAGCGGTAGGCGAGGGAGGGATCGAGCTCGCGCTGGATATGGGTGACGACGTCGAGCACCGTCTGGTTCTCGCGCGCCGGCACGTCATAGCGCTGGAACTCGCCGTCTTCCCCGCCGCGCCAGACGGTGACGGTCAGCATCCTGTCCGTTTCCATGGCCCCAGGCTAACAGGTCTTGTATAAGATACAAGACTGCCCCACCCTGGCGCCGGGACGTGGGAGATGAGGCCATGGCGGCGGGGTATCGCGGCGCGGACGCGCTGCTCGAAGGGATGAAGCGGGCGGGACTGACAAGAGTCTTCACGCTGTCGGGCAACCACATCATGCCGGTCTTCGACGCCGCGCTGGGCCAGGGGATCGACCTGATCCATGTGCGCCAGGAAGCCGCCGCCGTGCACATGGCCGATGCCTGGGCGCGGCTGACCGGCGAAGCGGGCGTTGCGCTGGTGACGGGCGGGCAGGGGCACACCAATGCCATGGCGGCGCTGCCGACCGCGCTCGCCGGCGAGGTGCCTGTGGTGCTCCTCTCCGGCCACGCGCCGCTCGGCGAGCTGGGCCTGGGGTCCTTCCAGGAACTGGCGAATGCCGAGATGGCGAAGGCGGTGACCAAGGCGTCCTTCACGGCGCAATCGGCGGCGACGCTCGCCGAGGATTTCGCGCGTGCTGTGCGGATCGCGCGGTCGGGGCGACCGGGGCCGGTGCATCTCAGCCTGCCCACCGATGTCATCGAGGCAAGGCTCGATCCGGCAGGGATCGCATTCCCCGATGCAGCCGCCTTCGCGCCCGTGCCGATGCCGCTGG
>JAYRQX010000340.1:0-8172 GCA_041910415.1 Acetobacteraceae bacterium
CCGCCTTCGCGGCCTCGGCACGAGTCAAAGCCTCGTGCCGCCGATATCAGGCCTGCAGGACGGTGCGCGCGCCCTGGATGCGCAGCCCGATATCCGGGGCGGCCTCCGCGATCTGGTCGAAGGCGAGACCTGCGATCCGGCGGTAGCCCATGTCGGAGAAATGCACGCCGTCCTCGGCGCGGAAGCGGCGCTGCTCGGCGCCGAGTGCCGCGCGGAAGCGGCCCTGTTCGTCGCTCGTCGCCTCCCAGGTCGGGATCCAGACGGCGCCGGCCTCGCGCGCTGCATGGGCCTGGATATCGTTCAGCGTGCGCACGGCATTGGCGAATTGCGATTCGCGCATGTTCGGCAGGCCGATCCAGGCGACCTTCGCGCCGCCCTGGATCGCATCCTCGGTGATGCGCCGCACCCGCGCGCCATAGGCGTTCGCGAAAGCCTCGGAGCCGAATTGCAGGCGCGTGCGGGCCTCGCGGTCCACGAGGGGGCGGAAATCATTGGCGCCGATCCAGACGACGAGAAGGTCCGGCGTCTGCTGCGCCACCAGCGTGCGCAGCACCGTCGGCCAGTCATAGTCATCGGTGCGCGTCAGGCCGGTCGCGTGGCGCGTGCCGTTGATGAGCCGCACGCCGTCCTGGTGGCGCATGACAGGCGCCAGGGCGAGGAACATCCCCTGGGCCAGGGAATCGCCGCCGAAAGCGATTCGCAGGGCTTCGCCATGATTCTGCCCTCGCGCCGCGCGAGGCGCGGACAGTATGAGCAACGGCAGGCCCGCTGCACCCATCAGCACCGAACGTCGCCTTGCCGCGGCGCACGCAGGACTGGTCACCATGTCGCAACCTTGCTGGACCCGATTCGCTACGAATCCTAAACACGCGGAGCGCAGGAACAACATGCAATCGTTCACGCCACGCACGACGCGCCGCCAGATTCTGGGACTGGGGCTTGGCCTCGCCACCCAGCTTCCGGGTTGCGCCCCGGGCGCGTCGCGCCCCGGGCATTTTTTGGATCTTTCGCAAGTCTCGGACCTCGGGGCCGGCGACGGCAATGCCGCGCTCGAGGAGGCGCTCCCCGTCAACACGACGCCCGACCCCTTCGGGCCGCTGCGCCGCGGCCTGTCCACGGTCCCGCGGCGCGACGGGCGCGTCACCATCCTGCAATTGGGCGACAGCCACACGGCCGGTCCGGTCCTGGTCAGCCGGCTGCGCACCCTGTTCCAGGACCGCTATGGGGGTCTCGGACCCGGCCGGCTCGCGCCGGGTTCAGCGCCCAGCCACTACCGGCCCGGTCTCGTACAGATCGAGCAGTCCGGGCCGTGGCAAGCCGCCTCCGCCCTTCGGTCCTCGACGCCCGGACCCTTCGGCGTCGCCTGCTACCGGCTGAGCACCGCGGATGCCGGCGCGGCCATCCGACTCCGCTCGACCGAATCGCAGGGCTTCGACCGGCTGATGGTCGATGTCTGGATGCAGCCGGGCGGCGGGCGCATGCGCATCGGCGTGGACGGCGCCTGGAGCCCGCCGATCCGCACCGCCGGGCCGGGCCGCCCCTATCGCGTCGTCATCGACCTGCCCGGGCGGCACCAGGACGCCGCGGTGGAAACGCTCGGCGACGGGCCGGTCGGCCTGCTCTCCTGGGGCGTGGACCGGCGCGGCACGGGGGTGATGGTCGAAGGCCATGGCGTGAACGGCGCCACCATCGACATGCTGGGCCATCTCGACCCCACGATCCTGCGCCGCGACCTGGCCGCGATCCCGCCGGCGCTGATCATCCTGGCCTTCGGCACGAATGAGGCGGCCGATGCCTCGACGACCGAGGAGGGCTATGCGGCCAGGCTCACCGAGAAGCTGCGGATGGTGAAGCAGATGGCCCCCGGCAGCGGCATCCTGCTGCTGGGCGCGCCCGATTCGGGGCGACGCGGCGGGGGACCCGGCAGTTGCCGCGGCGTCCGACCGCTGCCGAGTCTGGCCGAGGTGCAATCCGCCCAGCGCCGCGTCGCACGGGCCGAGCGCGTCGGCTACTGGGACTGGGCGCAGGAGGTCACGCGCGGCGTCTGCCAGCTGAACGCCCTGGCCAATGGCGCATCGCCCCTGATGCAGCGGGACCACGTGCATTTCACGGCCGACGGCTACCGGCTGACGGCCGACCGGCTGTTCGCCTATCTCATGCGCCAGGTGGCGCCGGCTTCGCGCAGCGCCTGACGTGCCTCGGCTGGTGCGGCGCAGGTGCGCCGCTACACTGGCGCCATGCAATTCCCGACCGGGCTCTTCGCCCTGTTCTTCGCGACCGTGTTCGCGCTGCACTGGGCGCTGCGCCGGCATCACGGGGCGGACCGGCTGCTGCTGCTCGGCGCGAGCCTGGTGTTCTTCGGGGCCTGGGACTGGCGATTCTGCTTCCTGCTGGTCTTCGTGGCGCTCTGGGCCTGGGGGCTGGGCCTGGCCGTCGCGGCGCAGTCGGGGAGGCGACGGACGCTTGTCCTGGCGCTGGCCGTGGCCGGGCCGCTCGCCGTGCTGGCCTATTTCAAATATGCGGCCTTCTTCGTGGCCGAATTCGGCCGGCTGCTGCTGGCCTTCGGCCTCGCGCCGCCGGAGGCGCTCGACATCATCCTGCCGGTGGGCGTGAGCTTCTTCGTCTTCCAGGCGATCTCCTACATCGTGGACGTGCATCGCCGCGACGCGCAGGCCGAGGCGAGCCCGCTCAACGTCCTCGTCTACATCACCTTCTTCCCGCATCTCGCAGCGGGGCCGATCGTGCGCGCGGCGCATTTCGTGCCCCAGGTCGCCGCGCCGCCTGATCCGACGCGCATCCCCTTCGTCATGGCGTCGCTGCTCATCCTGGGCGGGCTGTTCAAGAAGGTCGTGCTGGCGAACGAGATCGGAACGGGTGTGGTGGATCCCGTCTTCCGCGATCCGTCGGCGTATGGCGCGGCGGATGCCTGGCTCGCCGTCTATGGCTATGCCGCGCAGATCTGGTGCGATTTTTCCGCCTATTCCGACATCGCGATCGGCTGCGCCGCATTGCTCGGCTATCACTTCCCGCGCAATTTCGACCAGCCCTACCGGGCGACGACACTCTCGGAATTCTGGCGGCGCTGGCACATTTCGCTGTCGAGCTTCCTGCGCGATTATCTGTACGTGCCGCTCGGCGGCGATCGCCAGGGCGTGTGGCGCACGCGGCTCAACCTGATGATCGTCATGGGCCTCGGCGGGCTTTGGCACGGCGCGGCCTGGACCTTTCTGTTCTGGGGGCTCCTGCACGGGGCGGGGCTGGTGATCGAACGCGCGCTTGGCTGGCGCAGCGCGGCGGCGGCGCCGCTGCCTGTGCGGGTGTTCCGCGGCCTGGTCGTCTTTCACCTGGTCTGCGCGGGATGGATCCTGTTCCGCGCGCATGACCTCGACACGGTCTGGGGCATGTTCGCCGCGATGGCCCGCCTCGATGCCGCGCCCGAGGCCGCGACCTCGCGCATCGCGCTGCTCTGCGCCTTCGCGCTGCTGCTGCACCTGCTGCCCGGCGACTGGAACCTGCGCCTGGAACGTGCGCTGGCGCCGCTGCCGGCGCCGGTGCTCGGCATAGCGTTCGGCCTGTTCCTGCTCGCCGTGCTGGCCGCGGGGCCCGAGGGCGTGGCGCCCTTCATCTATTTCCAGTTCTAGGGAGGGGGCGCGATGCAACAGCCCTGGCTGAGCGAAAGCCCCGAAGGACCCGGCCCCACGGGCCGGCCGGACGATTTCTCCCATGCCAGCGCGACGCTCTCGCTGCGACGGGCGTGCCTGGGGCTCGCGCCGGTGTTCCTGCTGCTGCTGATGGGGCGGTCGGAGCAGATGGTGGATGCGCTGTATGGGCTGCCGGTGCTGCCCGGGACCGAGGCGCTGATCGCGCTGGCGGAGTGGTGGCACGGCGCGATGCAGGCGATCGGGATCGCGGGGGCGATGGAGGCGCTGCAGGGGGTGTTGCGGGCGGGGCGGTGATGCCCCACCCCGACCAGCCTCCGCTCGCTGCTCGCAGGGGAGGGAGAAGGGCGACATGCAGCCCGCGGGAGCGGGCTGGGAGCGCGCATGCGCGACCGCGCCCGGACTATCCCATGTCGTAGGAGCGCCAGCGCACGGCGCGCAAGCCAAGCACGCGGAGCGTGCGCCCGGCGCTTGAGGGCACACAAAAATTACGCATGCCCGGCGGCGCTCGACAGCAGCAGGGGGTCCACCTTCAGCCGGGCCAGGGCGTGGCGCCACAGGTGCTCGACATCCTCGTCGAAGACCAGGGCTTCGTCCGCCGGCATGCTGAGCCAGGCATTGGCCTGGATCTCGTCCTCGAGCTGGCCGGGCGCCCATCCGGCATAGCCCAGCGCCAGCACGCCCCGCTTCGGCCCCCCGCCCTCCGCGATCGCCTTCAGGATATCGGTGCTGGCGGTCAGCGAGACCTCCGGCGTCACATGCAGGCTGCCGTCGATGGTCCAGTCGGCGCTGTGCAGCACGAAGCCGCGGCCGGCATCCACCGGGCCACCGTTCAGCATCCGGATGCGCCGGGCCGGCGGTGTCGGCGCGATCTTCAGCTGTTCCAGGAGCGAGTCGAAACTCAGCCCCTCGACGCGGCGATTGAGCACCAGGCCCATCGCGCCCTCGGTGGAATGGGCGCAGAGGCAGATCACGGACTGGGCAAAACGGGGATCCTGCATGCTGGGCATGGCGATCAGCACATGGCCGCTGAGATAGCCGGCCGTGGGGTCGCCCTTGGGGATTCGGGAACGTGGGGGTCGTTTCGCCATGGTGACCTGAACTTGGCGACGGGGCCGGGGCCGCGCAAGCTTGCCGGTCCCGATGACAGAGCGCCGCCGGAAGGCTACATGCTCATTGCCATACGGAGGAGGGATAGGATGACGATCAAGGTTGGCGATACGGTTCCGGCGGTGAAGATCATGCAGGCGACCGCCGAGGGCCCCAAGGAAGTGGACACGGGCGAGCTCTTCGCGGGCAAGACGGTGGTGCTGTTCGGTGTTCCCGGCGCCTTCACGCCGACCTGCTCGGCCAAGCATCTGCCGGGCTTCGTGCAGAACGCGGCGGAATTCAGGAAGAAGGGCGTGGACGTCGTCGCCTGCATGGCGGTGAACGACGCCTTCGTCATGGGTGCCTGGGGCAAGGACCAGGGCATCACCGACCAGGTCGTCATGCTGGCCGATGGCGCCGCCGCCTTCACCAAGGCGCTGGGGCTGGAATTCGACCTGACGGCGCGCGGCCTTGGCATCCGCAGCCAGCGCTTCGCACTGGTGGCGAGGGGCGGCAAGGTGACCCATGTGGCCGTGGAGGCCCCGGGCGCCTTCGAGGTGAGCAAGGCCGAAGAAGTGCTGAAGGCCGTCTGATGATGGACGAGCGCTGGCTGCTGATGCCCTGGCATGCGGGCTTTGTCTTCACGCTGCGCAGCCTGCAGCTGTGGACCGAGCCTGCCCATGCCGCGTCCCGGCTGCTGGCGCATGCCGACGAGAAGCGCCGGGCCATGCTGCAGGGCATGGTCGGCGCGACCCGGGCGGTGGTGGACGGCGCCACCCCGATGGCGATGGTGCAGGCGGCCTTCGAGCCCGCCCGCCGCCGCGTCGCCGCCAATGCGCGCGGCATGGCGCGCCGGCGGCGCTGAGCGCCTTCAGGCGTAGGCGAGGCGTCGCGCGCGGGACTGCCTGACGAGCAGGAAGCCCATCAGGCAAAGCTGGATCATGTTGAAGCCGATGCCGACCATCCAGGCCGCGGCGTAGTACCCCACCGAATCGTAGATGGCCCCGGCCAGCCAGCTTCCGAATGCCATGCCGCTGAGGCTGACGAAGAGGGTCGCCGGCACGCGCCACGATGCCTCCGCGGCCGGGAACAATGCGCGCACGGCCAGCACGTAGGCGGGGATGATCCCGCCGAAGCCAAGGCCATAGGCGCCCGCGATGAAGAACAGCCCCGCCTCGTCCTGCGTCGAGACGAAGGCGGCCATGGCCATGGTCTGGGCGATGGAGCCCGCCAGCACCGTCCACAACCCCCCGATCCTGTCCGACGCCCAGCCCCAGAATTGCCGGCTGATGAAGGCGGCCAGCAGCAGCGCCGAGAGCATGGCGGCGCCGTGCGAGGCGGCGATGCCGAGATCCGCGCAGAAGGCGACGAGGTGCGAGGCCGGCATGGCCATGGGCACGCAGCAGAGGAAGGAGCAGAAGGCGATCAGCCCCATGGCGAGGTTAGGATGCATGCCGAGCACGCGCCCGCCCGGCACCTGGCGGAAGGCGTTCGGGCCTGCCATGGCCGGCGCGGGCGGCGGGCGCAGCACCAGGGCGGCGAGCGGCACGATGACGATCACGGCAAGCGCCGCGTAGCCCAGCATCGTCGCCTGCCAGCCATGGGCGGCGATCAGCCGCTCGAAGGGTGTCGGCCACAGCACGCCCGCGACGTACTGCCCCGAAGCGACCAGGGCGAGCGCGGTGCCGCGCCGCCGATCGAACCAGAGCGAGACGAAGGTCACCATCGGCGCGAACAGCGCGCTGTAGCCGAACAGCCCGACGCCGAAGGTGAATCCCACCAGCAGTTGCCAGGGCTCGCCCTGTGCGGCGAGCAGCAGGCCCGCGGCGATGGAGACCCCGCCCATCATGGCGGTGCGGCGGTGGCCGATCTTCGTCGCCAGGACGCCATACAGGATGCCGCCCGCGCCCGATCCGAGCGAGGCGAGCGCGGCGGCGGCCGAGGGGAGGGAGCGCGACCCACCCATGTCGGCCGCGATGGCGCGCAGGCCGACGATGACGATCAAGGGCGCGCCCGCCGCGACGGCAAGCATGACCACCGCCGCGATCGCCATGTGCCAGGAGGCGCCGCATTCCACGCTCTCGGCGGCCTGTTTCGTTTCCCCCATGCCGGAAGCCTAGGCGGGCGATGGGTTGCCGGCCAGAGGCTGTACGCATGGCTGTGCTGCGGCTAGGATCGCGCGATGGACTGGGAATCGCGCATCGCGAACTACGATCGTGTGACGGGCTTTCCGCGCAGCCTGTTCGTCGCGGGCGACGGGCGCGTCGTCGGCACCTGGATCATGGGCAACGACTACCGCGTGAAGTCGGGGTACTATGGCGGCTATCCGGCGGGCTATTTGAGGCGCGTCGCCGCATTGTTCCCCGACAGGAAGCGCGTGCTGCACGTGTTTTCCGGACGTGTCGATCTCGCCGCGCTGCCGGGCGACACGGTGGATGTGAATCCCACGCTGAAGCCGACCTATGTGGATGATGCGCAGACGCTGACGGGCGTTCCCCTGGAAGAGTACGACCTGGTGCTCGCCGACCCGCCCTACAGCGTCGAGGATGCGGTGCGCTACCAGACCACCATGGTGAAGCGGAACGTGGTGCTGCGTTCGCTGGCGCGGGGCTTGCGCGCCGGCGCGCGCGTGGTGTGGCTGGACCAGGTCCTGCCGATGTACCGCAAGGACCAGTGGGCCATCGAGGCGGTGATCGGCATGGTGAAGAGCACCAACCACCGCTTCCGGGTGACGACGGTGTTCCGGCGGTTGTGACGCCGGGGCGGCCTACCAGTCGCGCCAGCCGGCCGGCGCTGCGGGTCGCCTCGCGTTCCAGCGCGCATAATGCGGCGCCAGTTCCTCGGGCAACGCCCCTGCGAAGTCCTCATCGAGCGGATAGTGCGGCAGCGCCGTCGCGACGATATCGAGAAGGCCGCGGCCCTGCTTCTCGTCCTTCGGCCGTTTCAGCGCGCTCCGCTTCTCCTGCGCCGCCAGCCACAGCTTCTGCAGCGCGAACCAGCGTGGATCGGGCACGACCAGCCGCGCGGGCGACCCGTCGCGTCCCACCGCCACCTGGTCCACCGGCCTGCCCTTCAGCAGCCATTCCTGCTCGGGCAACGCCGCCGGACGCGGATGATCGCGCCTGGCCAGCGTCGGCAGAGTGGAAGGCGCGGAGAGCAGCTCGACCTCATAGGCCCCGGCGTTTCGGGCCTGGAAGGGGCGCTCCGCATTGACGGTGTAGGTGCTGTCCACGGCCTTCAGCATGGTCCAGACCGGATGCGGTTCCGGCGGCGTCTCCCGCGACGACCAGGTCAGGTCGAAATCGTCCGTTTCGTCGGGGATGCCCTGGAGCCGGCCGCCGGCCTCGATCGCGTAGGCGACCATCGCATTGGTGCCCACCACGAGCAGCCGCGATCCCAGCAGGCCGCGCAGGTCGGCCTCGCG
>JAYRQX010000341.1:0-4057 GCA_041910415.1 Acetobacteraceae bacterium
AGCTTGTCCTTTTCGCGTGGGGTCAGGTTCATCGGTCCGTACTCGGGCTCTGCATCGGGTCACGCAAAAGTCGCGCCATCATGAAGGCGCTGCGGTCAGGTCGTCCACAGCCGCGGCAACCGGGCCGGCTGGCCCATCGCCGCGGCGCGCACCATCAGCATCGCGGCCGCGACCGACCGCCGCACCGCGAGCGCATGGCCCAGCCAGCGCCCGATCAGCAGTCCCGGCCGCACCAGCGTCACCCCGCCTGGCGCCGGCCAATTCTCGTCGCTGCCCCGGAGCAGGGGGATCAGCACCTCGGCCTCCTCCCCGGCATAGAGCAGCGTCCCCAACGCACCGGCGCCATCGAAGCCGAAGCGGGCGGCCATCGCCTCGGCCAGCCCCTGCTCCAGCGCCAGGCCATCGGCCCAGAGCAGCGCGCCGCCCCGCCGGATGCGCCAGGAATCACGGATCGCGCCGTGCCGCAGCACCTCATCCCGCGCGGCCCGGCCGAAGACGAGCGCCTCGGTCATCAGCAGCCGCGCATCCGTCGCCAGGTCCACGCCGATGCACCGTTGCAGCCGCGCGCCGTCGAACAGGATCGTCTCCTGCGGGATCCATTCCAGCCGCGCACCCGCCTCCACCGCCAGCGCGGTCGTGATGCGCGCGGGGTCCCCCAGGCTGCGATAGACCTTCTCCGCCGCCGGCGCGCTGACGGTCGCGAGCGTGCCCTCCCCCGCCCTGACCGCGATCTCCAGCGCATCGCCGCCTGCCAGTCCGCCCGCGGTGTTCACGATGGCGGCGATGGGCGCCTCGTCCGGCTCCGGCGTCGGGAACAGCGCGCGCAGAGGGGCGCTCTGGAACAGTTCATCGAGCACGGTCCCGCGCGGCTGCCGCGCGAAGCCCAGGGCAAGTCGGCCGCGCGCGCGCTGATGAGGGACGGAATCGGGCATCGGCCGGACCCTGCCACGGTGCGGCCGCGACGGGAAAGCGAGGCTGCGGGGCAGGCAGACGGCCGAGAGGCTGGATCAATTCCCGGCAATACCCGTGGCGATCGCCCGTGCCCACGCGACCGGCGCACGAATTCTATGCAGTTCATCCGACCCGATCCGGAGCATCTGCACGGTTTTGCGGCAAGTCCCGCCGCGAAGGCCCCGCGATGTGCCGGCGTGGCGTCCCGCACCCTGCCCAAGCCGCTGGCACGGTTCTCGCAACGCACCATCCGGGACGCCGACACGCTTCGGCGGCCGCCTGATCCGTCTCGCGACAGGGCGGGACACCGAGAGAGAGACGAGGGAACCAAATGACAAAGACCAACGGGACGCTGTTCGGGCGTCGTGCCTTGCTCGCCGGCGCGGCCGGCGGGCTCACCCTGCCCGCCATCCGCGCCGCCTCGGCCCAGGCGGCGCCGATCAAGGTCGGCGTGCTGCATTCGCTGTCCGGCACCATGGCGATCTCCGAGACCGCGCTGCGCGACACCGTGCTGATGATGGTCGAGTGGATCAACGGCCGCGGCGGCCTGCTTGGCCGGCGCGTCGAGGCCGTGGTGGTGGACCCCGCCTCGAACTGGCCGCTCTTTGCCGAAAAGGCGCGCGAGCTGCTGCAGGTCCACCGCGTCGACGTGACTTTTGGTTGTTGGACGTCGGTTAGCCGGAAATCCGTGCTGCCCGTGTTCGAGGAACTGAACGGCCTTCTGTTCTACCCCGTGCAGTACGAGGGCGAGGAAGAGAGCAGGAACATCTTCTACACCGGCGCCGCGCCGAACCAGCAGGCGATCCCGGCCGTGGACTACCTGATGTCGCCCGATGGCGGCGGGGCGCGCCGCATCGCGCTGCTCGGCACCGACTATGTCTATCCGCGCACGACCAACCGCATCCTGCGCGCCTTCCTGAACTCCAAGGGCATCGGCAACGACGACATCCTCGAGGAATACACGCCCTTCGGGCATTCGGACTGGCAGGGCATCGTCAGCCGCGTGAAGCAGTTCGCGAGCCAGGGCAAGAAGACCGCGATCGTCTCCACCATCAACGGCGACGCGAATGTTCCGTTCTATCGCGAGCTCGGCAACCAGGGCATCACCGCGACCGACATCCCCTGCGTCGCCTTCTCGGTCGGCGAGGAGGAACTCGCCGGCATCGACGCCCGCCCGCTCGTCGGCCACCTGGCGGCGTGGAACTACTTCATGTCCATCCAGGGCCAGCCCAATACCGACTTCAAGACCATGTGGGCGAACTTCATCCGCAACCCGCGCCGCGTCACCAACGACCCCATGGAAGCCACCTACACCGGCTTCCGCATGTGGACGCAGGCGGTCGCGCAGGCCAACTCCACGGCGGTCGATGCGGTGCGCACGGCGATGATCGGCCAGAAGGTCATGGCGCCCTGCGGCTACGAGGAAGAGATGAAGGCCAACCATCATCTGACCAAGCCGGTCTTCATCGGCGAGATCGAGGCGAACGGCCAGTTCAACATCGTCTGGCGCACACCCGGCGCCATCGCCGCCGAGAACTGGTCCCCCTTCATCCCCGAGAACGCCAACCGCCGCCGCGGCTAATTTGATCGGGGGCGGGCGCTCGATGGCGCCCGCCCTCATCCGCCACGCCATCACAAATAAACAAGCGAGTTCATGCGGCGCATCATAGTCGTACTGGCGATGCTGCTCCTCGCGCTTCCCGCGAGGGCGCAGGACGCCTTCACCGAAGCCCTGACGGGGCTTGCCGGCGGCTTCGGCCAGCAGGCGGAGGCTGTCGAGCGACTCGGCGCGCTGGGCGATCCCCGCGCCATTCCCATCCTGCGCGCGCTATCCGACAGCCGGCTGCTCAAGCGCGACACCACGTTGATCATCCAGAACGGCAACGCCTTCACGCTGGCCGACACGGGCGCTGCCACCGACAACACGGGCGCCGAGCCCGTGCGCATCAACAACCGCGTGCGCGGCGCGCTGCGCGGCGCGCTGGGGCGGCTGCAACTGGTCTCGCCAGACCCCGCGGAGCGCCTCGCCGCCGCGGAAGCCGTCTTCCGCACCCGCAGCGCCGACAACGTGCCGCTGCTGGAAGCCGCGCTGGAGCGCGAAAGCGTCGCGCGCATCCGCGAGCGGATGGAACTTGCCCTCGGCGCCTCACGCCTCGCTGGCAGCGACCTGTCCGCGAAGCGCGCGGGGATCGCCGCGCTGGCGAACTCCACGTCGCAGGAAGCGCGTTCCATCCTGCTGGAAGCACGCACCGCCAACCCCGATCTGCGCGACGAGATCGAGGCCGCTGTTACTGCGATCGATCACCGCCTCGCGCTGCGCCAGTCTGCCGAGCTGGTGTTGCAGGGCCTTTCGCTGGGCTCGGTGCTGCTGCTCGCCGCCCTCGGCCTCGCCATCACCTTCGGCGTCATGGGCGTGATCAACATGGCCCATGGCGAGTTCGTCATGCTCGGCGCCTACACGACCTATCTGGTACAGGAAGCCTGCCGCGGCATTCCCTGGCTGCTGCCCTGGTCGCTCGTCCTCTCCATCCCCGCGGCCTTCGTGGTCGCTGCCATCGCCGGCGCGGCCTTGGAACGCGGGCTGATCCGGCACCTCTATGGCCGGCCGCTGGAAACGCTGCTGATGACCTTCGGCGTCGGCATGATGCTGCAGCAGGCGGTGCGCCTGATCTTCGGCGCGCAGAACCGCGACGTGCTCAGCCCCAGCTGGATGCAGGGCACGCTGACGCTGCCCTTCGGCATCCAGATGACGCAGGGGCGGCTCTGGGTGATCGTCTTCTCGCTGCTCGTGCTTGGCATGACCTATGTCGTCATCCGCTTCACGCGCTTCGGCCTCGACATGCGCGCCGTGGTGCAGAACCGGCGCATCGCGGCCACCATGGGCATCCGCACCGGCCGGGTGGACGCGCTGACCTTCGCCTTCGGGTCCGGCATCGCGGGGATGGCGGGCGTGGCCCTCAGCCAGATCGACAACGTCTCGCCCAACCTCGGCACCGGCTACATCATCGACAGCTTCATGGTCGTGGTCTTCGGCGGCGTCGGCTCACTGGCCGGCACGCTGGTCGCGGCGCTCTCGCTCGGCGTGCTCAACAAGGTGCTGGAACCC
>JAYRQX010000342.1:0-2728 GCA_041910415.1 Acetobacteraceae bacterium
CCGCGCGGGCAGCTCGATGCGATCTTCGCCGTCGCGGATCGCCGCGGCGTCGGCATCGACATCCATCTGCACGAACCCGGCGAGATGGGGCTTTTTTCCATCCAGGAGATCTGCGCGCGGACCAGGGCGCTCGGCCTGGGCGGCAAGGTGACGATCAGCCACGGCTTCTCGCTCGGCGGCATCGCCGAGAGCAAGCAGGCCGCGGCCATCGCGCTGATGGCGGAGACAGGCGTGGCGCTGGTTTCCCACGGCGCGGGCGGCGCCACGCTGCCGCCGCTGTTCCAGTTGCGCGCGGCAGGCGTTCAGGTCTTCTGCGGGAACGACGATGTGCGCGACACCTGGAGCCCCTACGGCACCGGCGACATGCTGGAACGCGCGGCCATCATCGGCTGGCGCGTGGATGTCCGCCACGACCCCATGCTGCACGACCTCTTCGACATGGTGAGCGGCGCGGGGGCGAAGGCGATGGGCGTCGCTGGCCACGGCGTCGCGGCGGGCTGCGCGGCGAATTTCTTCACCATCGCGGCGGAAGGCGTGCCGGAAGCGATCGGCCAGCATCCCGGGCGGGGTCGCGTCTTCTTCAACGGGCGCGTCGTCGCGCGCGACGGGGCGTGGGTGGGGAACTAGGCGTCCACCACCACGTAGGATTCCTCGACGCGCACCGGGAAGGTCTCGGCCTGATATGGCCCTTCCTGCAACGCCTCGCCGCTTTCGACATGCGCCGGGAAGGCCCGCACCTTCGTCCGCCGCGGATCGAACCAGGATTTCCCCGTGCGGATGTCGAACTGCCACTGGTGCCAGGCGCAGCGCAGCATTTCCCCGACGCGGCCATAACGGTATTCGCCGGGCACCTTGCTCTCGACCTCTCCGCACAACATGCCGGTGGAGAGCCGGCAGCCCTGGTGCGGGCAGCGGTCGAGCAGCGCGAAGAATTCACCGTCGAGGTTGAAGACGACGATCTGCCGCCCTGCCGCCTCCACCACCTTGCGCGATCCCGGCGGAATCTCCGCGACCGCCGCCACGACGTGACGCGCCATCAGAGATCGAACCCGTAGAGCTTGCGGGCATTGCCGCCGAAGATCGCGGCGCGCGTCGCCTCCGGCAGGAAGGAGGGCAGCGCGAAGCGCGGATCGTCGAAATCCCAATGCGGATAGTCCGTCGCGAAGAGAATTCTGTCAGCGCCGATCCAGTCGATCATGTCCACGAGATGCTCGGGGCGCTCCGGCTCCTCCATCGGCTGGGTCGAGACCCAGATGTGCTCGCGCATGTATTCGGACGGCGCGCGCCTGAGATGCGGCACCTCGTCGCGCAGCGTCTTCCAGTGCTTGTCGAGCCGCCAGCCCAGCGCCGGCAGCCAGGCGAAGCCGCATTCGATCAGCAACACCTTGAGATCAGGGAAGCGCTCGAACACGCCTTCCACCAGCAGCGAGGCGGTGAGCGCCTGGCACGACGTCGCGTGCTCCTGCACCTCCTCGACATAGAAGGACGGCGCGCCGCTCGAGGTCATGGCGTAGCCCGAATAGCCGAAGGCGTGCATGGCGACCGGCATGCCGGCCTCGACCGCCGCCTGGTAGATCGGCCAGTAGCGCTTGCGGCCCAGCGGTTCGCAGGTGCGGGTCATCAGCAGGACATGGGCAAAACGCTTGTCGCCGGCCCAGTGGCGGATCTCCCGCGCCGACGCCTCGCCATCCTCGTACGGCACGACAATCGAACCGCGCAGCCGCTTCTCGTGCCGCAGCCAGTGTTCGACCTGCCATTCGTTCACGGCGCGCGCCATGGCGGCGGAGAAATCGTCGTTCTGGTCCCCCTGCCCCGAGGGCTGCAGCGGGTTCAGCACGCCGATGTCGATGCCGTAGGCATCGAGCAGCTGATGCTGGAGGAAGCCGAGATCCGACGCCGGCGGCCCGCCCTGGGGCGGCCAGGCATCGCGCCGGCAGGCCAGCGGCGCGGCCTTGGGAAACATGTAGCCCTTGGCGAAGCCGTTGCGCGGACGCAGCCCGTACGTGGCCAGCCGGTGCCACATCGCCTCTGACAGGAAGGGCCGGAACTCCGCCAGCGAGGCGACGCGCGGATGCACGTCGCAATCGAGCAGACCGAGCGTGGCCGCCTTGGGCCGGCCCGGCGCCGCGATGGGCGTGACGACGTTCATGCCAGCACTCCTTCCCTGATCCGCGCATAGGTCGCGAGGGGATTTTTTGTGCGCATCACATCCAGCATCGCCGCATCGAAGCCAACCGGCGCGACCGCATCGCCGTCGAATTGCGCATGCGGCCAGTCGGATGCCCAGAGCAGCAGCTCGTCGCTCCGCAGGTGATCCATCAGGCGCTTCACGATCTCGGCGTCATCCGGCGCGTCGAAGGGCTGGACTGTCAGGCGCACATGCGCGCGCACGATCTCGGCCGGCGAGCGGTCCAGCCACGGCACCTCGAAGCGCACGCCTTTCCAGGCCTTTGTGAGCCGCCCGAGGAAGCCGGGCAGCCAGGTCACACCGGATTCCACCAGCACGACCTTGAGCCCCGGGAATTTGATGAACACACCCTCGGTCACCAGCGACGCCAGCACGCCCTGGAAGCCGTACACATTGGCCGTGTAGTCCTCGAGATACCAGGAAGGCCAACCCACGGACGTCACGGGATGGCGGTACGTGCTGCCCGCATGCAGCGCGAGCGGCAGCCCATGCTTCTCCAGCGCCTGATAGAGCGGCCACCACGGCCGCCGCCCCGCGGGC
>JAYRQX010000343.1:0-2093 GCA_041910415.1 Acetobacteraceae bacterium
CATCGCCGAAGACGGCCGCCGCGACGGCGCGGCAGGCATCGACGTCGAGGCCGCGCCAGACGCCGCGGCTGTCCGGTGCCGCGAAGCCGGGGAAGCCCGTGCTGACGCCGCAGCGGAGCTGGCCGCGGGCGCGCACGGCATCGAGCGTCGCGCTGGTCTGCGTCTGCGCCAGCGCCGGCATCGCGGCCAGCGCGACGAGGACGGTCAGGAAGAGACGTCGCAGCATGGTCTCGGTCCTTCAGTTCGGGCGGCGCTTGACGCTGACGGCCTCGATGGCGTCGCGCAGGATCTCCATGGCCTGGTCCACCTGGTCCGGCGTGGTGGTCGCCGGCGGCACCAGTCGCAGCACGCTGCCCTGGCGGCGCAACGAGAAAATCAAGCCGTTCTCGAAGCAGCGCTTACCGACCTCGCGGCCCTCGTCGGTCGCGGGCTCCTTGGACTGGCGGTCGCGCACCAGCTCGATGCCCTGCAACTGGCCGCGGCCGCGCAGGTCGCCGATGATCTCGTAGCGCTGCTGCATGGCGTCCAGGTGCTCGCGGATCCGCGCCCCGATGGCGCGCGCCTTGGCGGGTACGTCCTCCTCCACGATCACCTCCAGGCTCGCCGTCCCCGCGGCGCAGATCAGCGGGTCGTTGGAGTGGGAATGCGTCGCGGCATAGCCGGCGTTGACCACCTTCTCCTCGATCTCGGCGGTGGTGATGACGGCGGAGATGCCGACGCCGCCGCCGAAGTGCTTGGCCACGGTGACGATATCGGGGACGATGCCTTCCTTCTCGAAGGCGAACATGGAGCCCATCTTGCCGAGGCCGGTCTGCTCCTCGTCGAGGATCAGCAGCATCCCCCGCGCCTCGCACATTTTTTTCAACTCGGCGAGCCAGCCCGGGGGCGGCTCCACGACGCCGCCCGCGCTGAACACGGTCTCGCTGATGACGGCGGCGGGGCGGCCCGTGCTCTGCGCGTCGATGAGTTCGAAGCTGGTCTTGAGGCAGGCGTATTCGCAACCGGGGAAGGATTGGCGCAGCGGGCAGCGATAGCAGTAGGGCGCGACCATCGCGTAGCTGCCGGACGGAAGCTGCCCATGCCCGGAATGCCAGCCCGAGAAGGTGACGGCGCGCGTCGCGTCCGACAGGCCGTGGAAGGAGATGTGAGGAGAAATCACCTCATGCCCGCCCGTGTATTTCCGCGCGATCATCATCGCCATCTCGTTGGCGTCGGCGCCGCTCTCGCCGAACAGGCTTTTCTGCAATGGCCGCGGCACCACCTCGCCGAGCTTCGTGGCGAGCTCGATCTCCTTGACGTTGAAGTGGCTGGAATGGGCGTGGATCATCGTATCCGCCGCCTGCTTGATGGCGGCGACGACGCGCGGATGGTTGTGGCCGAGCGCGGAGCACATCTGGCCGGAGTTGAAGTCGATCCAGGTCTTGCCGTTCACGTCCGTGACGGTGCTGTCCCTGGCGCTGGCGAAGACCGGTCCCTCCGCGGTCTTCTTGTCCATCCTGGCGCGGAAGGAGAATTGTTCCGCATTGGCCAGCAGGGCGGCTTCGGTCGGGTTCGCGGACATGCCGGGGCTCCTGTTCGCACGGTCGAAAAATCTTCCGCCGTGGACAGCGCGGGCGGCAAGCGAGTAGATTTCAGGGCGTCATGAAATATTCTCAGCACGGCGCCGGAGGCTGACGATGCGCAGGCTCCCGCCGCTGCGCGCCGTCGTCGCCCTGGAAGCGACGGTGCGCCTGGGCGGGATGGCGCCGGCGGCGGCCGAACTCGGCATCACGCCGTCTGCCGTCAGCCATCGCATCGCGGGGCTGGAGGCGCATCTGGCGCGCGCCCTGTTCCGCCGCGTCGCCGGCCGCGTCGAGCCGACGCCCCATGCGCGCGACCTCGCGCGGCGCTATGGCACGGCGCTGGACGAGATCGCCGAGGCCTCGGCCGAGGGCGTCGCGGCGGCGCGCACGGTCGGCGTGCATGTCGCGGTGAGCCTGGCGGCGAAGTGGCTGCGGCCGCGGCTCGCCCGCTTCCTGGCGGCGCAGGCCGGCACCGAGCTCCGCATCGTCGATGGCGGCGGCCTGCCCGATTTCGGCGCCGGGCTGCAGGTC
>JAYRQX010000344.1:0-4149 GCA_041910415.1 Acetobacteraceae bacterium
CCGCTGCTGTTCCGCCCCTGGCATCCCGGCATCCGCATGGAGGCCGGCGTGTGGAACATCCCCGCCCCCGCCGACGGCCCCTCGGTCACGCCTGACGTGCTGCTGGTCCCGCTCGTCGGCTTCGACGCGGGCGGATACCGGCTCGGCTACGGCGGGGGCTACTACGATCGCAGCCTCGCGGCACGGACGCCGAGGCCGCTCGCCATCGGCATCGGCTTCGAGATCTCGCGCCTCGCGACCATCCATCCGCAGCCGCATGACATCCCGATGGATGCCATCGTGACCGAGCGCGGCATGCTCCGCATCCGCGTGCAGGAGGGGACACCATGACGCCAGCCGAGCGCGACGCCCTGGCCGACGCGCTGCTGGCCTCGGCCGGCGACGCCATCATCCTGTGCGATCGCGACGGGCTGATCCGCTTCTGGAATCCCGGCGCGCAGCGGATCTTCGGCTTCACGGCCGAGGAGGCGCTCGGGCAATCGCTCGACATCATCATCCCCGAAGCGCAGCGCCCACGGCACTGGGACGGCTTCCATCGCGTGATGGCCACGGGCCATTCGCGCTATGGCACGGGCGACGTGCTGGCCGTGCCCGCGCTGCATCGCGACGGGCGCCGCATCTCGGTCGAGTTCACCATCGCGCCATTGCACGACGCTGCCGGGGCGATGACCGGCATGGCGGCCATCCTGCGCGACGTGACCGCGCGCTTCGAGGAGATGCGGACCCTGCGCCGCCGCATCGCCGCCAATGCCTAGCATTCGCCCACACCCGATGGTGCACCGATGATCGCCTCCCTCAGCCTGTCCGAGCGCCGGACGGGCCTGATCCTTGCCATCGCCCTCGCCGTGCTGGGCTTCACGATACTGGGCGCCGCCGGAGAAGGCCCCATGGCGGTGCATGGCGCGATGGCGCTCGCGCTCGGCATGCTGCTCGCCTTCGCGCTGGCCGGGGCGATGTTCGAGCCGGAGCCACCAGACGGACGCCTGGACCGCTACTACGACGCGCCGACGCGCTTCGGCATCGCGATGACGCTCGTCTGGGCGATGATCGGCATGAGCGTGGGCGTGTGGGTCGCGGCGCTGCTCTACTGGCCGGAGGCGACGCCGCTCTGGCCCGCGACCAGCTTCGGCCGGCTGCGCCCGGTGCACACCACGGGCGTGATCTTCGGCTTCGGCGGCAATGCCCTGATCGCGACATCCCTGCATGTCCTGCAGCGCACCTCGCGCGCACGGCTCGCGGATTCGGTCACACCCTGGTTCGTGCTCATCGGCTACAACCTGTTCTGCGCCTGGGCGGTCACCGGCTACCTGATGGGCAGCACGCAATCCAAGGAGTACGCCGAGGCCGAGTGGTACGCGGACCTCTGGCTGGTGGTGGTCTGGCTCGCCTATTTCGCGCTCTACCTGCGCACGCTGGCGCGCCGCAACGAACCGCACATCTATGTCGCGAACTGGTACTACCTCGCCTTCATCCTGGTGGTGGCGATGCTGCACATCGTCAACAACATCGCCTTGCCGGTCAGCCTCGCGGGCTCGCGGAGCTTCCCGGTCTGGGCCGGCGTCCAGGACGCGATGGTGCAATGGTGGTACGGGCACAATGCGGTGGCGTTCTTCCTGACCGCGGGCTTCCTTGGCATGCTCTACTCCTTCCTGCCGGTGCGCTCGGAACGGCCGATCTGGTCGTACCGGCTGTCCATCGTCAGCTTCTGGGGCATCACCTTCTTCTATATCTGGGTCGGTTCGCACCACCTGCATTACACCGCCCTGCCCTACTGGGTGCAGACGCTGGGGATGACCTTCTCGGTCATGCTGCTCGTCCCCTCCTGGGCCTCGGCCGGCAATGCGATCGCCACGCTGAACGGCGCCTGGCACAAGGTGCGCGACGACGCGACGCTGCGCTTCATGTTCGTCGCGGCGGTCTTCTACGGCCTCTCGACCTTCGAGGGCTCCTTCCTCGCGATCCGTCCGGTCAACTCCCTCTCGCACTATACGGACTGGACCGTGGGCCATGTGCATTCCGGCACGCTGGGCTGGGTCGCGATGATCATCTTCGGCGCGATCTACACGCTGGTGCCGCAGCTGTCGGGGCGGGAGACGATGGCCTGGCCGCGCGCGATCGAATGGCATTTCTGGCTCTCGGTCGCCGGCACGCTGGTCTATGTCGTCGCCATGTGGAACGCCGGCATCACCCAGGGGCTGATGTGGCGCACCTACGGCGCCGATGGCGCCCTTGCCTACAGCTTCCTGGAATCGGTGATGGCGATGGCGCCCTACTACCTGATGCGCACCGTGGGCGGCGCGCTGTTCCTCACCGGCGCCATCATCTGCGCGCTGAATGTCCGCGCGACGATGCGCGCCGCCCCGGCGGACGCCGGCGCGACGGACCGCCCCCTTCTCCCTGAGCCCGCGGAGTAGGCCGATGCTGCGGCTCCACTACAATCTCGAACGCATCTCGATGGGCCTCGTCGCGGGCATCATCGTCGCGGCCTCGATCGGCGGCCTGGTCGAGATCGCGCCGCTCTTCACCATCGACGGAACGGTCGAGCGGCCCGCCGACCTGCGCCCGCACACGCCGCTCGAACTCGCGGGGCGCGAGATCTACATCCGGGAAGGCTGCTACGCCTGCCACAGCCAGATGATCCGCACCCTGGCCGACGAGATCGATCGCTACGGCCCCTACTCGCTCGCCGCGGAATCCGCCTACGACCATCCGATGCTCTGGGGATCGAAGCGCACCGGCCCGGATCTCGCGCGGCTGGGCGGGAAATACTCGGATGCCTGGCATGTCGCGCATCTCGTGAACCCGCGCGCGGTCGTGCCGGCCTCGATCATGCCGGCCTATCCCTGGCTCGCGGCCACGCCGCTCGATACGTCGTCGCTGTCCGCGCAGATGGCGACGCTCGCCAGATTGGGCGTGCCCTATTCGCAGGAAAGGATCGCCAACGCCGCCGCCGACGCGCTGGCGCAGGCCCGCCCCGGCGGCCCGGGCGCGGCGGGCCTGGCGGAACGCTACGGCGAGCGCGTGGCGGTCCGTCCCTTCGGCGGCGACGCCACGCGCCTGACGGAGATGGATGCCGTGATCGCCTATCTGCAATCCCTGGGCCGCCTGACGACGGCGCCCTACGCGGCGGATTAGGCGGGGGAGGCAACGCATGACCCACGACATGCTGGTGTTCATCGCCAAGACCTTCGGCCTGCTGTGGATGATGGGCTTCTTCGCCGTCGTCGTGGTGCTGGCCTATCGCCCGAGCCGCAAGACCGCGCACGATCGCGCGGCGCGCTCGATCCTCGCCGACAGCGGCGTGCCGGGGCGCCGCCCATGAGCGCGGAGCAGCACCACGACGCCGAGATCGATCCTGTCACCGGCTACGAGACGACGGGCCACAACTGGAACGGCATCCGGGAGCTCAACACACCCTTCCCGCGCATCGTCCTCTGGGCGCTGGCGCTCGCCTTCCTCTATTCGGTCGTCGCCTGGGTGCTGCTGCCCGCCTGGCCGACCGGGCGCGATTTCACGCGCGGGCTGCTCGGTCTCGACGATCGGCAGGAGGCCATGCAGGGCTATGCGGCGCTCGAGAGGGCGCGTGAGGACTGGATGGCGCGCTTCGCCGCGGGTGATCTCGACGCGCTCCCCGGCGACGCGGCGCTGATGGCGCAGGCCATGCCCGCGGCGCGGCGCCTCTTCGCGGACAATTGCGCCGCCTGCCACGGGACGCGCGCCACCGGCGGCCCCGGCTTCCCCGACCTGACCGATGCCGACTGGCTCTGGGGCGGCTCGCCCGCGGACATCGCCGAGACGCTGCGCGTCGGCATCAACAGCGGGCATCCCGACACCCGCGTCTCCCAGATGCCCGCCTTCGGACGGGACGGCATGCTGCCGCGCGATGCGGTGCAGGCCGTCGCCGACTACGTGCTCGCCCTGCCGCGCGGGGATGCCGATGCGCACAGCGCGGGGGCGCAGATCTTCGCGGAGAACTGCGCCGCCTGCCACGGTGAGAACGGCGCCGGCGGCGTCGGGACCGGCGCGCCGTCGCTCGCCGGCGGCCGCTGGATCCATGGCGGCGACCGGGCGACGATCCTCGCCACGATCCATGGCGGGCGGCAGGGGGTGATGCCCGCCGGGGCCGGCCGGCTGAAGGCGGCCGAGATC
>JAYRQX010000345.1:0-4141 GCA_041910415.1 Acetobacteraceae bacterium
CCACGGGCGTGTAGATCGGGCAGGGCGCGGCCTCGGCGGGCCGGGGCGTGGCGGCGGCGATGGCGCAGACCGCACCCCCGGCCAGGGCAAGACCGAAAGCCCCGGCGCGGGCGCGCGGCGCCCTCCGTGATTCCTGCATGATGATGGCCCCCAGACATTCTTCTGTAACGTTCAGAAATATGTTGGACCCCATCCCGCCTGGCCCGTCAACCCGGCCCGGACGCGGGAAGGTTCGGGACCGGCGCCCTCGGCGGACACCACCCATCATACCGGGCTCATGAAATGCTGACGCATTTCATGCTTCACACGCCAGCGCGCCTCCGGCGCTCGGCTTCGCCGCACCCGCGGCGGATCAGCTTTGCTGACCGCGGGCGGGCCGCATTCGCGGCCTCGGCCAGCTTCGCTGGCCGCAGGTCCGGACTTAGTGAGCCGCGTATCAGCCGCATCGACACCGACAATATCCCCGGCACGGACACCCAACCCTGGAGGCACGGGGAACCAGCGCCTTCCAAGCGCGCATCGTGCCGCTTTCGTGGGCAATCCCGCCCGGGGCTCTCGCCATCAGGCGTGCCGCGGGCTGGCCCGCGCCTTGCAAAGACCGCTTCGGAGCCCCCGCGAGGGCTCGCTTTCCGGGACTGCACATCACCACGCCGCTGCATCGGCACATCGGAGCGACCATGCGTCTGGCAGAAGCTGCCTTCCTCGCCGTCCTCGTGGCGTTCGGTCTCCTGTCCGCCCCCGCTGCCCGCGCGGAGATCCCCATCGGCAGCACGGGCATCACCGTCACCCTGACGCCCACGGTCAGCACCGACTACCTCTTCCGCGGCATCTCCCAGACCCGCAACCGCTGGGCCGGCCAGTTCACGGCCGAGGCCGTGCACGAAAGCGGCGTCTATGTCGGCGGCTTCGTCTCCAACGTCGCCTTCCAGGGGACCAATGCCCGCCAGGAAGTCGATGTCTTCGGCGGCTACCGCTTCACCGCGCTGACCATCAACTGGGACATCGGCGCCATCCTCTACACCTATCCCGGCTACACCCAGCCGAGCAGCGGCCCCTATGACCTGAACTTCCTCGAGGTCGCGCTCCGCGCGTCGCGCGAGATCGGGCCCGTCAAGCTGCTCGCCGGCGTCTTCTACTCGCCCGACTACCAGCTGCAGTCCGGCAACAGCCTCTATCTCGAAGGCGGTATCGATCTCTCGCTCCCCTTCGAGTTCACCGCCTCCGGCCGCCTTGGCTACATCACCATCCAGAACAACCAGCGCTACGGCACGCCGGACTACCTCTGGTACTCCGTGGGCATTTCCCGCCCCCTCCCGCTCGGCTTCTCCGCCGCACTCGGCTGGTACGGCACCAACATCTCCCAATCCGACTGCGTCGGCGGCCAGAAGATCTGCGACGGCCGTGTCCTCTTCAGCCTCAGCCGGCCCTTCTGACCATGCCGGCCCGCCACATCCTCATTCAGCGCCGGCCTGGCCGGCGCCTCTTCAGGAGGTTCTCCGCGTCATGAAAATGATCATGGCCATCATCAAGCCATTCAAGCTCGACGAGGTGCGCGATGCGCTGACCCCGCTCGGCGTCCAGGGCCTGACCGTCTCGGAAGTGAAGGGCTTCGGCCGCCAGAAGGGCCAGACCGAGATCTACCGCGGCGCCGAATACCAGGTCTCCTTCCTGCCCAAGGTGAAGATCGAGATCGTCGTCCCCGCCGAACTCGTCGACCAGGTGGTCGAGGCGATCGCCGCGGCGTCGCGCACCGGCAAGATCGGCGACGGCAAGATCTTCGTCATCGATGTCGAGCGCGCGCTGCGCATCCGCACCGGCGAAGCCGACAGCGCGGCGCTCTGATTCCGAAACCCCGCACAGCACAAGACCAACAAGGGAAGACATGACGATGCGTCTCTTTGCAAAAGCCGCCTTCGCGGCGCCGCTGCTCCTCGCGGCGGCTCCCGCGCTGGCAGAGGATGCGCCGGTGGTGAACACGGGCGACACGGCCTGGATGCTGACCTCGACCGCGCTCGTGCTGATGATGACGATCCCGGGCCTCGCGCTCTTCTATGCCGGCATGGTGCGCAAGAAGAACGTGCTCGCCACCATGATGCAGTCCTTCACCATCGCGGCGCTCGTCACGGTGCTGTGGATGGTCTGCGGCTACAGCCTGGCCTTCGGCGAGGGCAATGCCTGGATCGGCGACTTCTCCCGCTTCCTGCTGAACGGGCTGGCCGAGAACTGGGACAAGCCCTTCACGCTGGGCTCCGGCGACGCCGCCGTCGCCACGACGATCCCCGAGAGCGTCTTCCTCACCTACCAGATGACCTTCGCCATCATCACGCCCGCGCTCATCACCGGCGCCTTCGCCGAGCGCATGAAGTTCACCGCCCTGGTGGTGTTCACGGCGCTCTGGACGCTGCTGATCTACTCCCCGATCGCGCATTGGGTCTGGCATCCGAATGGCTGGATCTTCGCCCTCGGCGCGCTGGACTTCGCCGGCGGCACGGTCGTGCACATCAATGCGGGCGTGGCCGGCCTGGTCGCCGCCCTCGTGCTCGGCAAGCGCGTCGGCTACGGCCATGACAACCTCTCGCCCTTCAACCTGGCGCTCGCCGTCATCGGCGCCGGCCTGCTCTGGGTGGGCTGGTTCGGCTTCAACGCCGGTTCCGCCACCGGCGCCGGCGGCCGCGCCGGCATGGCGATGCTGGTCACGCAAATCGCCGCCGCCGCCGCGACGCTGTCCTGGCTGGTCGGAGAGTGGATGACGAAAGGCAAGCCTTCCGTGCTCGGCGCCATCTCGGGCGCCGTCGCGGGGCTCGTCGCCATCACCCCGGCGGCTGGCTTTGTGCTGCCGGGCTCGGCGCTGATCATCGGCCTCGTCGCCGGTCTCGCCGGCTTCTGGGGCGCGACCGCGCTGAAGCACATGCTTGGCTATGACGACAGTCTGGACGCCTTCGGCGTGCACGGCATCTGCGGCATCGTCGGCGCGCTGCTGACCGGCGTCTTCGCCTATGGGGCGCTGTCGGCGACGCCCGCCGCGCCGACCGGTTCGGTGGGCGGGCTCGACCAGTTCATGAAGCAGCTCTACGCGGTCGGCGCGACGATCAGCTTCACGGCCGTCGGCACCTGGATCCTCCTCAAGCTGACCGACGTCGTCGTCGGGCTGCGCGTGCCGGAGGAAGAGGAGCGCGAGGGACTCGACGTCGCGCTGCATGGCGAGCGCATTGCGTAGCGGGAAGGCCGGGGGAGGGAACTCCCCCGGTCCCCCTCCTTCTTCTGATCGTGGGCGTCAGGGGGCCTCGCCCCCGCCCTATGCCTCCGCCTTCGGCACCATCCGCCCGAGCCGCCGCCCGCCGAAGATGTGCACGTGGAAATGCGGCACTTCCTGGCCACCATCCGCGCCGATGTTGGACAGGATGCGGTAGCCCGCCGCCTCCACCCCCAGCGTCCGCGCGATATGGCCGACCGCGCGCCAGAAGCCTGCGATCTCCTGCGCGCTCGCCCGCGTGGAATAATCGGCGAAGGAGACATAGGAGCCCTTCGGGATCACCAGCACATGGGTCGGCGCCTGCGGGTTGATGTCGTGGAAGGCAAGGACGTGCTCGTCCTCGTATTCCTTCCGGCAGGGAATCTCCCCGCGCAGGATGCGGGCGAAGATGTTCTGGGGGTCGTAGGCCGGCGTCGCGGACATGGCTAGGGTTCCCTGGTCTGGCGCCATCCTGCCGCGCCGCGCCGCCGACGCAAGCGTCCGATGGCGCCTCATACCAGCGGTCGAATACTTCGACCGTTGGTATTCATCTTTGCATGCCCTCAAGCGCCGGGCGCAAACCTCCGGTTTGCTTGGCTCGCCGGACCACCGGCGGGCCGCATTCGCGGCCTCGGCACGAGGCAAAGCCTCGTGCCGCGGGTATCATACCAGCGGTCGAATGCTTCGACCGTTGGTATTCATCTTTGCATACCCTCAAGCGCCGGGCGCAAACCTCCGGTTTGCTTGGCTCGCCGGACCGTCATGCCGAAGGCATGCTGTCCGCATAACCGGCGGATCGGCGCAGCCGACCGCGAGCGGGCCGCATTCCGGGGTCCATCGAAATCGCGCAGCGATTTCGCATGGGTGCCCGTCGCGGCCTCGGCACGAAGCAAAGCCTCGTGCCGCGGG
>JAYRQX010000346.1:0-2077 GCA_041910415.1 Acetobacteraceae bacterium
GCCCGGCGACCTCGCGCGAGAAGAAGCGCGCGGTGCCCGAGATGACCGCCGTGTGGGGAATGACGTTGTAGGCCTCGCCCCCCACCACCTTCGTCACGCTGACCACCGCGGCATCGCGCGGATTGAGCGTGCGCGAGACGATGGATTGCAGCGCCGTCGTGATGTGGCAGGCCGTCAGCACCGGGTCGATCGAGGCTTCGGGCCGCGCGCCATGGGCGCCCTTGCCGGTGATGGTGATGTCGAAGAAGGCGCCGCCGGCGGCCGTGGGGCCGGGGCGGATGCCGTATTCGCCGACCGGCATGCCCGGCCGGTTGTGCATGCCGTAGACGGCGTCGCAGGGGAAACGTTCGAACAGCCCGTCTTCCAGCATGGCGAGCGCGCCGCCGCAGCCCTCCTCGCCGGGCTGGAAGATGAAGTGGACGATGCCATCGAAGTTCCTTGTTTGCGCGAGGTACTTCGCGGCGCCGAGCAGCATCGTCGTGTGCCCGTCATGGCCGCAGGCGTGCATCTTGCCTGATATGGTGGATTTGAAGGGCAGGTCGGCCAGCTCCTCAAGCGGCAGCGCATCCATGTCGGCGCGCAGGCCGACGGCGCGGTTGCCTTGGCCGTTGCGCAGCACACCGACCACGCCGGTGCCGCCGACGCCGCGATGCACTTCGATGCCCCAGGATTCGAGCTTCTGCGCCACGATCTCCGCCGTGCGGTGCTCCTCCATCCCCAGCTCGGGATGGGCGTGGAAATCGCGGCGGATGGCGGTCAGCTCCGGGTGGAAGCCGCGGATGGCGTCGAGGGCGTCGGGCATGATGGCTCCTGGGGTTCGGGCCCATCCTGCAAGGGGCGGGGCGAGGGGACAATCCGGCGCCTGCCCGCTTCGGCGGAACGGGAGAAGAAGGTCGGGAGAAGGAACTCCCCCGATCCCCCCTCCTTCTTCTATTCACAGAGAAAGGATGGGGTCTGGGGAAGTTCTCTTCCCCAGCCTTCTTCGGCAACCGCGCTTGCCCCGGCCCCGCCGCGGCGCTACCGCCGGGCTTCCGGCCGCGAAGCCGGGACCTGGCAGGGGGCCGAGTCGCACCATGGCGCTGACATCAGAACAGCAGCAGGAGATCGAGGCCGCCCGCGCCGCTGAGGCGCCGACCCGCCGGCCGACCGCGCCGGGGATCGAGGCGCTGCTCTTCCAGGCGCTCCCCGTGCTCGACCACGGCTTCGTCCGCGTGGTGGACTACATGGGCGACGATGCCGCGATCGTGCAGGCGGCCCGCGTCTCCTACGGCCGTGGCACGCGCGCGGCGAACGAGGACCGGGGCCTGATCCGCTACCTCATGCGCCACCGGCACACGACGCCCTTCGAGATGTGCGAGATCAAATACCACGTGAAGCTGCCGATCTTCGTGGCGCGCCAGTGGATCCGCCACCGCACGGCGAATGTGAACGAATATTCCGCGCGCTATTCCATCCTGGATCGGGAATTCTACATCCCGGCGCCGGAGCAGCTCGCGGCGCAGTCGGCGTCCAACCGCCAGGGGCGGGGGGATGTGCTGCAGGGCGCCGAGGCCGCGCGCGTGCTCGACCTGCTGCGCGAGGATGCGACGCGCAACTACGACCACTATGTCGAGATGCTCAACGAGGACGAGCAGGGCACCACGCTCGATGCCGGCAGGCAGGGCCTGGCGCGGGAACTCGCGCGCATGAACCTGACGCTGAACGCCTATACGCAGTGGTACTGGAAGACGGATCTGCACAACCTCCTGCACTTCCTCTCGCTGCGCGCCGACGCCCATGCCCAGTACGAGATCCGCGTCTTCGCGGAGGCCATGCTGGACACCGTGAAGGCCTGGGTGCCCATGACCTTCGAGGCGTTCCGCGACTACCGCCTCGGCGCGGTGATGCTGTCCGCGCAGATGCTCTCCATCGTGAAGCGCCTGCTGGCCGGCGAGGCGGTGGCGCAGGAGGGCAGCGGGCTCTCCAGGCGCGAATGGCGCGAGCTCATGGAGACGCTGGGCCGGGAGGGCTGATGTCCGGCGCCCGCCCGCGCGCGACGCCCCGCCGCAGCGCGGCGGCGTCCCGTCCCGCGCGCAAC
>JAYRQX010000347.1:0-3897 GCA_041910415.1 Acetobacteraceae bacterium
CAGCGCCTCCTGCATCTTGCCGCCGACGATGTAGACGCCCGTCGAGGCCTGGAGCGAGGGGTTGAGGATGCGCTGCTCGGTCGAGAAATGCACCGTCATCACGCCGCCGCGGCGTGGCGCCTCCTGCGCGGTTGCCGTCGCGGGCACCATGGCGGCCGCACCCATCAGCATGGTCTCGCGCCGTGTCGGTCCGGTCATTCCGTCTCTCCATGACTTGGGGCGCGGCCGCTCCGCCGCACGACAAGGATGATCCTGCTCGCATGCGCAACGCCCGGCCGGGCCAAGGTTACACGGCAGCGTTGCTGCGCTGCAACCAAGGATGCGGGAGCGCCCCATTGCGCTGCCGGGCACAACACGCAACTCTGGCCCGGCTGATCGAAGGGACACTCCGCAGATGGATCAGATCACCGGCCTCGCGCCCTCGGGCTCGCTCGGCAGCGGCTACAATATCGAGGCTTTTCGACGCGGGCTCGACGCCCAGCCGGACTTCATCGGCCAGGACGCGGGGTCCACCGACATGGGTCCCTACTATCACGGCACGGGGCAGCCTTTTCTCCCGCTCGCGACCTACAGGCACGATCTTTCCATCATGCTGCGCGCCGCGCGCGAAAAGCGCGTGCCGCTGCTGGTCGGCTCGGTGCTGACCTGCGGCGCCGACACGCCGCTCGAGACCGGCGTGGACATCATCCGCGACATCGCCAGGGAGCACGGGCTTTCCTTCCGCATGGCGGTGATCCGCTCGGAACTCGACAAGGCCGACCTCAAGCGCCGCATGGCCGCCGCGCCGCTGGAAAGCATCGGCCCCGACGGCCCGCTGACCGACGATGTGATCGACCGTTGCGGCCCGATCGTGGCCCAGATGGGCATGGAGCCCTTCATCCGCGCGCTCGATGCCGGCGCCGATGTCGTCATCGCCGGCCGCGCCTGCGACGACGCGATCTTCGCCGCCCTTCCTGTGCTGCGCGGCTACGACAAGGGCCTCGCGCTCCACTGCGGCAAGATCCTGGAATGCGCGGGGCTGTCGGCCATCCCCTACGACCTTGCCGAGCCCATGATCGGCCGGCTCAGGCGCGACCACTTCGTCGTCGAGCCCGGCCATGCCGCGCATCGCTGCACGACGGTCTCGGTTGCCGGCCACTCGCTCTACGAACGCGGCGATCCCTGCATCCAGCCGGGACCGGGCGGCATCAACGACCTGACCGATGCGCGCTTCGAGCAGCTGGACGCGCGCAGCGTGCGCGTCACCGGCAGCCGCTTCATCCCCGACGCCCGCTACCGCGTGAAGCTGGAGGGCGCGGAGCGCGTGGGCTTCCGCAGCATCGTCATGGTCGGCATCCGCGATCCCATCATGATCCGCGAGCTCGACCCGCTGCTCGCCGAAACGCGCGAACGCGCCGAGGATCGCTTCGGCCTCTCGATCAATGGCATCCACCTGAACTTCCGCGTCTATGGCCGCGACGCGGTGATGGGCCCGCTGGAACCCGGCGGCCCGCCGCCGCGCGAGGTCGGGCTGATGATCGAGGCCGTGGCACCGACCCAGGAGCTGGCAACGGGCGTGGCGATGTACACTCGCGGCCACCTGCAGCATGCGAGCTACCCCGGCATCCTGACCACCGCCGGCAACATGGCCTATCCCTTCTCGCCCTTCGGCATCCCGGTCGGGCCCGCCTACCGCTTCGCGGTCTATCACCTGCTGCCGCTGAAGGATCCCTGCGAGATCTTCCCGATGACGATCGAGGAGGTCAGGAATTGAGCGCGCGTTCCAACCAGGCCGAGACGCTCGCCGAGATCGCCAAGGTCATCCGCAGCAAGAACGCCGGGCCCTTCGAAATCACCTTCGACATCATGTTCGACGACGTGGCGTCCTTCGAGCGCGTGAAGCGCTGGGGCGGCCTCACGCCGGCGGCGATCGCCGCGGCCTACCGCATTCCGCCGAAGGATGTTCTGGTCTGCCGGCCCTATGATCCGGCGCTCGCCTTCAAGATCACGATCCGTCGCCCCGTCTCCTCCGGCGATATCGGCGACACGGATGTCTATGGCTGCCAGCAGCACGTGCCGCTGACGGCGCTGGAGGTACCACTCGGCGCGTGACGAAGGGAGTACGGTGATGCAGCGTCGTTCCATCCTCGGCCTCGCCCTCGGTGCGGCATCGCTGCCGCTGCCTGCCCTGGCGCAGGCGTTCCCGGACCGCCCGGTGCGGCTCGTCGTGCCCTATCCCGCCGGCGGATCGCTCGATGCCGTCGCGCGGCCGCTGTCGCAGCTCTTCCAGGAAGCCACGGGCCAGCCGCTGGTCATCGACAATCGCGGCGGCGGCAATGCGGTCATCGGCACGGATTTCGTCGCGAAGTCCCGGCCCGACGGCACGACCCTGCTGATGGCGACATCGGGGCCGCTCGCCATCGCGCGCGGCCTCGGCACGCCGCTGCCCTATGACCCCGGTGACGTCGTGCCGGTGACGAACCTGGTCAGCATCCCCTTCACGCTCTTCGCCTCCAACCGCCTGATGCCGGGCTCGCTCGCCGACATCGTCGCCGCGGCGCGCGCACGACCGGACAGCATCACCTTTGGCCTGCCCGGCCAGGGCTCGGTCGGGCATCTCGCCCAGGCCATGCTGGCGCAGGCGACCGATACGCGCTGGATGATCGTGCAGTATCGTGGCGCCTCGCTCGCGCTGAACGACATGGCGTCCGGGACCATCGCACTCACCTTCACCACCATCGCCTCGGCCCGCCCGCTGATCGAGGCGGGCCATATCCGCGCCGTCGCCGTCACGGGCACGAGCCGCACCGGCGCAGCGCCCGACGTGCCAAGCTTCGGCGAACTCGGCTATCCCCAGGTCAATGCGCCGCTCTGGCTCGGCATCATGGTGCCGCGCGGCACGTCCGCGTCGGTGATCGGGCGACTGAACGCGATCTTCCAGGCGGCCATGGCGACCCCGATGATGCGCGCCGCCATGGCGCCGCTCGGCGCCGACATCGTGAGCCAGGCGCCCGACGCCTTCGCCGCGATGCTGCGCGAGGACGACCAGCGCTGGGGCGACGTGATCCGCCGCGGCAACATTCGGCTGGAATGAGGACGACGATGGGACGCAAGGCGTACGGCGGCAAGACGGTCTATGGCGCGCGCGTCGGCATCCTGATGCTGGAGACGCAATGGCCGCGCGTGCCGGGCGACACCGGCAACGCGATGACCTGGCCCTTCCCCGTGCTCTACAAGGTCGTGCGCGGCGCGACGCCGGCGCGCGTCATCCATGAACGCGGGCGCGGCCTCGGCCAGTCCTTCCTCGATGCCGCGGCCGAGCTGGTGAAGGATGGCGCGGACGGCATCACGACGACGGGCGGGTTCCTCTCCATCTTCCAGAAGGATCTCGCTGCCCATGTGAAGGTGCCGGTCGCGAGTTCATCGCTCATGCAGATCCCGCTCGCCCAGGCGCTGCTGCCGCCGGGCAAGCGCGTCGGCGTGCTGACGGTGCAGGGGGAGCGGCTGGACGCCGGGCATCTGGAAGCCGTCGGCGCCGATCCGACGACGCCCATCGTCGGCACCGAGAACGGGCGGGAGTTCACCCGCGTGCTGCTCGGCAACGAGATGGAGCTCGACTTCGATCTCGCCGCGCAGGACATGCTGGATTGCGGCGCGGAGATGATGAAGCGCCACCCCGATGTCGGCGCCTTCGTGCTGGAATGCCACAACATGGCACCCTTCTCGCGCATGCTGGCCAATGCCTTCGCCGTGCCGGTGTACGACGTCTACACCCTCGTCACCTGGTTCCACGCCGGGCTGAGCCCGCGCGATTTCGGCCATCCCAGCGCCGGCCTCCGGCCGTGGCGCGAGCGATGACCGCCGGCGCGCGGCGATCCGTCCTGGTGACGGGTGCGGGCAGCGGCATCGGCGCCGCGC
>JAYRQX010000348.1:0-4714 GCA_041910415.1 Acetobacteraceae bacterium
CGTCCTCCCGCATCAGGGTCAGATACGGCATCACCAACGACCATTCGTCGTCGGTCACATCAGACGGATACGGCTTGCGGGCATCAGGCATCCGCCTCCATTAAGCCTCGGCTGCCCAAAAGTACATAACAGGCTCTAGGCTTCGGTCGTCTCCGGGAAGGATGGCGGCCGCTTTTCCAGATGCGACTGCAGCCCCTCCTTCACCTCCGGGCCGCTGAAGCCCATGAACTCCATCGCCAGCGAGGCATCGAAGGCAGGCCCCGCGCTGCGCAGCCAGTTGTTCAGCGCGTATTTCGTCCAGCGGATCGCGCTCTGCGCGCCGTCCGCCAGGCGTGAGGCGACATCGACGGCCTTCGCGTCCAACTCGCCATCCTCGACGGCGAGCGAGATCAGCCCGATGCGCTCCGCCTCGGCGCCGTTCAGCAGGTCGCAGGTCAGCAGGTAGTATTTCGCCTTCGCCATGCCGCAGAGCAGCGGCCAGACGATCGCGGCATGATCGCCGGCGGCGACGCCGAGGCGCGTATGCCCGTCGGTGATGCGACATTCCTTCGTCGCGATCGAGACGTCGGCGAGGATGCCGCACACCAGCCCCGCGCCGACCGCGACGCCGCGCATGGCGCTGACCACCGGCTTGCGGCAGTTGATGATGCCGTAGACCATGTCCCGCGCTTCCCGCCAGACGCGGGTGCGGGCGTCGAAATCCTCGCTGATGGCGCGCACCATCCCGAAATCGCCGCCGGCCGAGAAGTATTTCCCCTGGCCCGTGATGATGGCGCAGGCGACGCTGTCATCGGCATCGATGTCGCGCCAGATGCGCACCAGCTCGGCATGCATCACCGCATCCGCGGTGTTCATCTTCCCGTTGTCCATGGTGATGCGCAGCACCCGCGGATGCGGGCGGTCGAAGCGCAGCCGCTGATAGGTCTCGTAGCTCATGCCGTCTTGTCCCTGCTTTGCGCCAGCGCCGCCACCGATTCGGGGTTGACGAGGCTCGACAGATCACCCGGCGGATCGCCCGCCAGGGTCGCGCGCACCACGCGCCGCATCACCTTCATCGATCGCGTCTTCGGCAGGTCGGGCACGAAGACCACGCGCCGGGGACGGAAGGACCGCCCGAGCGCGGCAGCGACCGCATCGGCGAGGAGCCCGGCCTGCGCCGCATCCCCGGCCTGGCCAGGCGCCACCACCGCGACGCAGGTCACGGCATTGCCGGTCACCGCATCGGCGAGGCCGACCGCCGCGGCTTCCGTCACCGTGCCGGTGGCGATCATGGCCTCCTCGATCTCGGCCGGCCCGATGCGCTTGCCGGAGATCTTCATCGTGTCGTCCGACCGCCCATGCAGGAACCAGAAGCCGTCCGCATCGCGCGAGGCAAGGTCGCCCTGCACCCACATCCCCGGGATCTGCGACCAGTAGCTGTCGCGGAAGCGCGCCTCGTCCTGCCACAGCCCGCGCGTGGTGCCGATGCAGGCCTCGCGCATCACCAGTTCGCCGACCTCGCCCGGCGGGAGCGAGCGGCCGTCCGGCCCGACGATGTCCCCGCCCGTGCCCGGCACCGCGCCGTTGAAGCTGCAGGGCTTTTGCGGGAAGAGGATGTTCGAGGCGACGATCGCGCACATCTCCGTCCCGCCGGAGAAGTTCAGGATGGGCGCGCGTCCAGCGCCGAGCCGGCGCATCACCCACAGCCAGGTCTCGCGGTCCCAGGGCTCGCCGCTCGAAGGGAAGGCGCGGATCGAGGACAGGTCGTGCCGGTCGATCAGCGCATCCGCATCGCGCCGCAGAAGGCGCGCGAGCGTCGCCGCCGTGCCGAAATGCGTGACCCCATGCGCCGCGGCCAGGCGCAGCAGCCGGTCCGGTTCCGGGAAGGTCGGCGCGCCATCCGCGATCACCAGCGTCGCGCCGGCGAGCAGGCTGCCGAGGATCGTCACCGTGCCGCCGAACCAGCCGAAATCCGTCGGCCACAGCATCCGGTCGCCAGGCCCGAGGTCGAGCGTCAGCCGCGCATCCTGGCCGATCTTCATCCCGAGCCCGCCATGGGTGTGGATCGTTCCCTTCGGGCGTCCCGTGGTGCCCGAGGTGTACATGATCAGCACCGGATGCTCGGCCGGCAGGTCCCGCGGCGGCGGCGCCTCGGCGCCGGCCCGTGCGATGTCCTGCCAGCAGTGATCGCGCCCGGCCACCATCGATGCATCGCCGCCGCCCTGCCGCAGCACGACGACATGACGCACGTCCGGCGCCTCGCGCAGCGCCGCGTCGATCACCGGCTTCATGGCGGCCGCCTGGCCGCGCCGCCACGTCCCGTCCGCGGTGATGACGGCGCGCGCGCCGCTCATGGTCAGCCGCTGCGCCACCGCCTCGGTCGCGAAGCCCGAGAAGAGCGGGAGGGTGATGCAGCCGATGCGCGCGCAGGCCATGAAGGCCGCCATGGTTTCCGGCAGCATCGGCAGATACATCGCGACGACGTCGCCCGCCCCGAGACCCAGCCGTGTCAGCCCGGCTGCCAGGCTGCCGGCCTCGCGGTCGAGTTCGGCATAGCTCCAGCGGCGGAGCGTGCCGTCCTCGGCCTCCCAGATGACGGCCGGCTGGTCCGGCATCCGCTCCAGGGTTGCCGTGACGGCGGTGTCATAGAGATTGGCCGTGCCGCCGGCGAACCAGCGCGGATGCACGATGCCATCGGAAAGATCGAGCATCCGGTCCGGCCGGCGCCGGAAGCGGAAGCCGAGCCAATCGGCCAGGGTGCGCCAGTACCATTCCGGCTCGTCCGAGGAGCGTGCAAGCATCGCCGCGTAGTCCAGGCCACCACAATGCGTGAGGAAGCTGGTCCAGTTCGCGGCCTGTCGAACAGCTTCCGATGGGCGCCAGGCAACCCTGTCGTCCTGTGCCATGCATGTCACTCCCGTGCCCAGGTTGCGGAGGTCATGCGCACCGCACAAGAGTCCGGATCGCCCGCCCTGATGACCGCGCCGCCGCCGCAAGCGGCGCACTGGTCACCACCCTGCTAGCGGAGCGGCGGCGAGAACATCAGGCCGCCCTGGTCCCACAGCCGGTTCAGCCCGCGCGCCAGGCCGTAGGGCGCGGCGTTGCGTTCCCACATCTCCCCGTAATTGCCGACGGCCCTGATCGCGTTCGCCGCCCAGCGGCGATCGAGACCCATGGTCGGCCCGATGTCGCCCTCGCCCAGCAGGCGCCGGACGTCGGATGACGGCGTCGGGCCGGGGTTGTCCACCGTCGCCGCGGTGACGCCCTGGCTCTCCGCCCAGATCAGGGCGAACTGCGTCCAGCGCACCACGTCCAGCCACTGGTCGTCGCCCTTGCGGATCCAGGCGCCGAGCGGCTCCATGGTGATGTTCTCGGGCAGCAGCAGGAAGTCGTCCGGGTTGGACTGCGTCATGCGGAAGCCGGACAGGCCGGTCATGTCGCGGGTATAGACATCGCAGCGCCCGGCCAGGAAGGCGCGGATGATCTCGTTCGGATCGTCGATGAGGATGGGCTGGAAGGCCAGCCGGTGGGCGCGGAAATACTCCTGCAGGATGACCTCGGTGGTCGATCCGGGCGGCACGCAGATCGTCGCGCCATCCAGCTGGGCGAGGCTCGTCACGCCGAGCGAGCGCCGCACCAGGAAGCCCTGGCCGCTGTAGTAATTGGCGGCGGCGAACATCAGGCCGAGCTGGGTCTCGCGCGTGGTGGTCCAGGTCGTGCTGCCGAACAGCACGTCGATGTCGCCGCTCTGCACCGCGGGGAAGCGGGTCAGGCCCGTGATCGGGCGAATGGTGGCCTTCGCGGGGTCGCCCAGCACGGCGGCGGCGAGCGCGCGACAGGAATCGACGTCCATCCCGCGCCAGACCCCGCGGCTGTCCGGCAGCGAGAAGGGCGGGTTGTTCGACTGCACGCCGCAGATCACGCTGCCACGGGCACGGATCGCGGCGAGCGTCGGCGAACCCTGCGCATGGGCACCGTCACCCGCGGGCAGACCGACGCTGGCGAGCACGCCGAGGCCGAGAACGGCCATGCCGCGACGGGCCCATCCGGCCACGGCGCGCAGCGCGGGTCCGGCAGATGTCGGGCGGGCCAGAATGTTCGTCATTCATCGTCTCCACGAGGCAGTCGGCATCACCTTAGCGCGGCGCGCCGAAGGTTTGACCCTGGGCGAGCCGGTCCGGCGCGCGAACCAAGAGTGACGACCGGCCCTGCAAAGGTCCATCCCTTGCAGGGCCGGTATCAGCCGGGCCGGCGCGGCAATTCCAGGGGTCGGCCGAAAGGGATCGAGGAGCGCGGCCATGCTTCACCGGGACGCCCCGCCCGGCGGCTTCCGATGAAGCAGCCTTTGCGACCGGGGCCTTCGCCCGGTATGCCGGGCCATGCGCCGCACACCCCCTCGCCCCGGCCGTCCCGGCGGCCCCCGCCCCGGCTCCGGCAACCGCCCGGCCCGGCCGCCGAAATCCGGCCCCGGACAACCATCCCGCGCTTCCGAGGCGCCATCGGGCGGCGCACGATCGACCGGTCCCGCGAAGCCGGGGCCCCGGAACCCTTCGCGCCACTTCGAGGCGCCGCAGCGCGCACCGAAGCCGCCCGAGCAGGATGAGCACGCCGATGCCGGTCGTGAAGCCGTGCACGACGCTGGCGGGGATCAGCCGGAAGACGCGACCGAGCCCGAAGACTCCGGTGAGCAGCTGCAGGAGGCCGGCGAGCACGCCGACCACGAGGAGCCCGCCGA
>JAYRQX010000349.1:0-5687 GCA_041910415.1 Acetobacteraceae bacterium
GCAGCACCAGCACGATGCCGGGGAAGATGATCACCGCCGCCAGGACCATCAGCATCGGGATCAGCATGATGATCGTGTCCTTCAGCGCCTCGGAGATCCGCATCCCCGCGACATGGCAGGCGATCATCAGGCAGAGCCCGTAGGGCGGCGTCACCAGCCCGAAGGCGAGCGAGACGATGCCCACCATCGCGAAATGCACGGGGTCCATGCCCGCCTGGTTCGCGATCGGCTGCAGGATGGCGCCCACGATGATGATGGCCGGGATCGCATCGAGGAAGCAGCCCACCACGAGGAAGACGCCCGCGATGAAGAAGCCCGCCGCGATCGGCCCCATGTTCCAGGCCGAGACGCCCGACAGGATCGCCTCCGGGATCTGGTAGAAGGCGAGCAGCCAGCCGAAGGCCGAGGCCGTGCCGACGCAGAAGAGCGCGACCGCGGCGAGCCGCCCCGTCTCCCCCAGCGCACCGTAGAAGCCCTTGAGGTCCATCTCGCGATAGACGAGGACGGAGAGGAAGCCCGCGTACAGCACCGCGATGCAGGCGCTTTCCGTCGCCGTGAACCAGCCGAAGATCTTGCCGCCGATGATGATGACCGGCGTCATCAGCGCGGGGATCGAGATCCAGGTGGAATAGAGCAGCTCCGCCAGGGTGGAACGCTGGTAGGTCGGGTAGTTCCGGAGCTTCGCGTAGATATGCACCGTGACCATCTGCACGAGGCCGATCAGCAGCCCGGGGATGATGCCGGCGAGGAACAGCGCGCCGATCGAGACCGTCAGCACCCCGCCCCAGACGATCATCAGGATCGACGGCGGGATGATGACCGCCATCACCGCCGAGACCGCCGTGATCGCGACCGAGAAGCTGTCGTCGTAGCCTTCCTTCCGCTGCGCCTCGATGAAGATTTTTGATTGCGACGCCGCGTCGGCCGTGGACGAGCCGCTGATGCCCGCGAAGAAGATGGACAGCACCACGTTGATCTGCGCGAGGCTGCCCGGCATGTGCCCGACCATGGCGCGGGACAGCCGCACCAGGCGGTCCGTGATCCCCCCGACATTCATCAGGTTCGCCGTCAGCAGGAAGAAGGGCACGGCGAGCAGGATGAAGGAGTTGTAGGCATTGAAGGTCTCCTGCATCAGCACCCCGGGGTCGAGCCGCGGCTCGATCAGCAGGATCGGCAGGCAGGCAAGGCCGAGCGAGACCGCGACCGGCACGCGCAGCACCAGCAGCGTGAAGAAGCTGCCGAACAGGATCCAGGCCGCGGTGCCGGCGGAGAGGACATTGCCGCCCATCACCGCGTCTCCTCCTCGCCCGCGCGCAGCACGCGCAGCGCGTCGGCCACGCGCTCGCCCTGGAAGATCACCCAGCTCACGCCGAGGACCGGCCAGGGCAGATGGATCCACCAGAGCGGGATGTCCGCGAGCTCGCTCGTGCGCCACCAGGCGAAGTCCACGAACCAGATGCCCCACCAGACGAAGATGCCGGCGAAGATCAGGATGAAGACGCTGGTGAAGAGCTCGAGCGCCGCGGTGGCCTTGGGCGAGAGGTTGGGGAAGACATCCACGATGAAGTGGATGTTCTCCTTCTGCGCCAGGATCGCGCCGATCATGATCATCCAGATCAGGCAGAAGCGCGACATCTCCTCGGTCCAGATATAGGTCGGAATGAGGTCCGTGTAGCGCGAGACGATCTGCAGCGTGACCGGGACGACCAGCAGCGCGACGGAAGCCGCGAGCAGGAAGGAGAGCAGGCGCCCGTAGGCGTCCGACAGGCGCCGGATCAGGCCCGGCGCGGTAACGTCAGTCATGGATCATTCCTGAATCTGGGGCGGGGCGGGAAGCAGGAGCGGGGCGGCCCCGGCGGCCGCCCCACGTCCAGGTTCAGGAGGTGATGGCGTTGATGCGGGTCATGATCGCTTCGGCGTCGATCTCCCGCGCATAGGCCGCCATGACGGGCGCCACCGCCTGCAGCATTTCGCGCCGCTGGGTGAACTCGATCTTGCGGAGGCGCCCGGCGGCGGCGAGCTGATCGACCTTCTGCCCATCCTCGCTCGATTCCGCCTGGCGGCCGAAGACGCCGGCCTCCCGCCCCGCGCGGACCACCACCGGCTTCAGCTCGGCGGGCAGGCGGTCGAAGGTCTGCTTGGAAAAGCAGATCGGCCGCACGGTGATGGCATGCTGGGTCAGGATCAGGTTCGGCGCCACTTCGTAGAACCGCATGGATTCCACGCCGGCCGCCTCGTTCTCGCCGGCCTCGATCACGTTGTTCTGGATGGCGTTGTAGATCTCGTTATAGGCGATGACCGACGGCGCCATGCCGATGGCGCGGAAGCTGCTGGTCCAGATCGGCGCACCCTGCACGCGGACCTTGAGGCCGCGCAGCTCCGCCATGTTGGTCGCCGTGCGGTTGGCGAAGATGTTGCGCACGCCGCCCCCCGCATAGCCGATGAGCATGACGCGGGCACGGCGCTCCACCTCGTCCGCCACCGGCTTGAAGAGATCCTGGTCCAGCACCTGGTTCCAGTGGGCGAGATCGCGGAAGATGAAGGGCGCATCCACGAAGGGCGCGGCGCGGCTGAAGGTGGACATGTGGGCGGGCGAGACGATGCCGTAATCCACGGCGCGGCCCGCGGCCATGTACTCGAAATACTGCCGCTCCAGCCCAAGCGAGGAGTTCTTGTGCAGCACGAAGTTGATGGGCCGGCCGTAATACTGCTTCACCAGCTCCTCGAACTTCACGAGAGCCCGGGTGAACACATGGTCATCGTTGAACTGCACCGCGCCGTTGAGCGTGATGACCTGCTGTGCCCGGACAGTGTAGGGGGTGGCGAGCGCCGTCCCGCCGGCGGCGATGCCGCCAAGCAATTGCCTTCGCTTCATGAACTGTTCCTCTCCTTCCTGCCGGCTTGAATGACCGGCTTGTAAGCCGGACTATAGGACGCGCGGCACCCAGGCCAACAGCCTTCTCGCCCCCCTGCCCTTCCCTGCGGCGCGGCAGGGCCTAGACTGCGACCCCGATCCCCGGGGAGACGCCGCATGAACAGACTGGATTTGACGGGGCGCGTGGCCGTGATCACCGGGGGCGCCCGCGGGATCGGGCTGGCCGCAGCGCGCCGCGCGATCGATTCCGGCGCATCGGTCGCGATCTGGGACCTGGATGCGAAGCAGGCCGAGGCCGTCGCGGCGGAACTCGGCGCCCGCGCCACGGCGCATGCGCTGGACCTGACCGACGAGGCCGCCGTCGCCGCCGCCACGGCCGCGACCGTCGCGGCGCATGGCAGGATCGACATCCTGGTCAACAATGCCGGCATCACCGGCGGCAACGCGCCGACCTGGGAATTGCCGGCCAGGGAATGGCGCCGCGTGATCGAGGTGAACCTGATCGCACCTTTCCTGGTCGCGAGCGCCATCATCCCCGTCATGCTGCAGCACGGCTATGGGCGGATCGTGAACATCGCCTCCATCGCGGGCAAGGAAGGCAACCCGAACGCGTCCCACTACAGCGCGTCCAAGGCCGGGCTGATCGGGCTGACGAAATCGCTCGGCAAGGAGCTCGCAACGAAGGGCGTGCTGGTGAACGCCGTCACCCCCGCCGCCGCCGAGACCGACATCTTCAGGCAGATGACCGAGGAGCAGATCGGTTGGATGCGGTCGAAGATTCCGATGGACCGCTTCGTGAAGGTGGAGGAGATCGCGGCCCTGATCTGCTGGCTGGCCTCCGAGGATTGTTCCTTCTCGACCGGCGCCGTCTTCGACATCTCGGGCGGCCGCGCCGTCTACTGAATTCGCAACCCAGGCAAGGACACACCATCATGGCATCGAGCAAGAAGATTGCGGTCGTCACGGGCGCGGGCACCGGCGTGGGGCGCGCCGCGGCGCTCGCGCTGGCAGGCGGCGGCTGGACGGTCGTGCTCGCCGGCCGGCGCAGGGAACAGCTGGAGGAGACGGCGAAGATCGTGGGCGGCGAGACGCTGGTCGTGCCCACCGACGTCTCCGACCCCGCGCAGGTCAAGGCGCTGTTCGACACGGTGAAGACGAACTATGGCCGGCTCGACCTGCTCTTCAACAATGCCGGGGGCAACGTGCCCGGCACGCCCTTCGAGGATCTGAAATACGAAGACTGGTCGCGCGTCGTCGGCGTGAATCTGACCGGCAGCTTCCTCTGCGCCCAGGCCGCCTTCCGCATCATGAAGGACCAGACGCCGCAGGGCGGGCGCATCATCAACAACGGCTCGATCAGCGCGCACACGCCGCGCCCGGACAGCGCGCCCTATACCAGCACCAAGCACGCCATCACGGGGCTGACGAAATCGATCATGCTGGACGGGCGCAAATATGACATCTGCTGCGGCCAGATCGACATCGGCAATGCCGCGACGCCGATGACCGCGCGCATGACCCAGGGCGTGAAGCAGGGCGACGGCAGCGTGAAGGTCGAGCCCACCATGGATGTGAACCATGTCGGCCAGGCGATCCTGCACATGGCGAACCTGCCGCTGGAATCCAACATCCTGACGCTGACCATCAAGGCGACGAAGATGCCCTTCGAAGGCCGCGGCTGAGCGGCGCGCCATGAGCGAGCGGCTTGCGGAGATCAGCCTCGCCGGCTTCGACGGCCTGGACCGGGCCGCGAAGCAGGCGCTGGCGGACAGGATCGATGCGCAACTCAAGCGCATCGGCTTCTTCATCGTCTCCGATCACAGCGTCCCCGACGCCGTGATCGACGGCGCAATCGATGCGGCCAATGCCTTCTTCGACCTGCCGCTCCAAGAGAAGATGCGCATCAGGTCCAGGGCGCAGGGATCGCCGCGCGGCTACCTGGATTTCGGGCTGGAGACGCTGGCGCTGACCGCGGGCGTGCTGACGCCGCCCGACCTCAAGGAAGGCTTCGGCATGGGGCCGCCGCGCGTCGCCGCGGAGAAGGACGTGCTCGGCGGCACCGCGACCTACACGCCGAATGTCTGGCCGGACGCACCGGCCGAATTCCGCGCGGCGATCACCCGCTACTACCAGGGCATGGAGATGCTGACGGCGCGGCTGATGGAACTGTTCGCCATCGGCATGGACCTGCCATCCGATTTTTTCGTGAGCCGCTTCACCGACCACAACTCGACTCTGCGGCTGATCAACTATCCGCCGCAGACGGAAGCGCCCAAGCCCGGCCAGCTTCGCGCCGGCGCGCACACCGACTACGGCGCGCTGACCATCCTGCTCGGCCAGGACAGGCCCGGCGGGCTTGAAGTGCTCTCGCCGTCAGGCGAATGGCTGCCGGGCCGCACGAACCCGCATTCCTTCGTCATCAATATCGGCGACCTCATGATGCGCTGGTCGAACGACACCCGCGTCTCGACCGCGCATCGCGTCGCCAACCCGCCGCCCGGTTCGGGCGATGCCAGCAGGCGTCTCTCCATGGCCTATTTCTGCAACCCGAACGACGACCTGCTGATCGAATGCCTGCCCAGTTGCACGAACGCGGACAGGCCGCCCCGCTACCCCGCAATCCGCGCCGGGCAGCACCGCTTCGAGAAGATCGAGAAGTCGAAGGCGCTGGCATCCGCGGCGCAGTAGCGCGGCGAGACGAACCTCGATCGCCTCGAGGCTGGCGTCGGCCTTCTCCGGGTCGTACTCGACGCTGGTGGTTTTGTCGGTCACGGTCGCTTCCTCCTCTGCTGTGCTGCCGTCAGGACACCGA
>JAYRQX010000350.1:0-3330 GCA_041910415.1 Acetobacteraceae bacterium
CGGGGCTGGACCGCGCGCCCCGTGATGGTGGGGGCGGGCGGCGGCGGCACCGGCGGCGCCGCACAGCTGGCGCCCGCCTGGGGCCAGCCCAACCAGGCGCAGTCGCGCGGACGCGCCGGACGCGCAGTGCCCGCGATCGAGGCCACGAACAACCGCGCCGGCCACAACGTGGTCGTGCACATCCTCTACGACCAGAACAGCTTCTCGGTGCGCTATGTCAGCAGCGTCGGGCTGAATTACGACGGCCAGAACATCCACACCTACTACAACGGCCTGGTGGATCAGCTGGTCCGGCAGATCCAGCAGACGCCGGTGTAATTCCGGCCCTCAGGCGCCGGGCGGTCCGGGCGCGGTCGCGCCTTGCGCTCCTGGCCCGCTCACGCGGGCTGCATGGTGCGCCCCTCTTCGCAGGGCGCGCCCTGCTCCCTCCCCTGCGAACGCAGTGAGCGGGGGAGGGTCGGGGTGGGGGCATACGGCGCGCGGTCCCGGACCGTCGCCCGCGCTACGCCATCCCGCCATTGATCGCGATGCACTGCCCCGTGATGTAGCCGGCGCGGTCCGAGCACAGGAACGCACAGAGATCCGCCACTTCCTCCGGCCGCCCCGTCCGCCGCGCGGGCACCATCTCCTTCACCTGTTGCGGCGTCAGCACCGCGGCCACCGCCGGGCTTTCGATCAGCCCCGGTGCCACCGCATTCACCGTGACGCCGCGCGACGCGATTTCGCGCGACAGCGACTTCACCGCACCGATCAGCCCCGCCTTGGCCGCCGCGTAGTTCGCCTGGCCGCGATTGCCCATCACGGCCGACAGCGAGGACATGGCGACGATCCGCCCCCAGCGCGTGCCCATCATCGGCAGCAGCAGCGGCTGGCAGACATGGAAGAAGCCGTTGAGCGACACATCGACCACGCGGTGCCATTGCGGCGCGCTCATGCCGGCCATGGGCACGTCCTCATGCGTGCCGGCATTGTGCACGAGGATCTGCACCGGGCCTGCGTCCAGGATGCGCGCGACCGCGGCGGCCGGGGCTTCGGCATCGACGACGTCGAACACCGCGACCTCTGCGCTTCCACCGGCATCCCGGATGGCGCCGGCGACGGCCCGGGCACCATCCGCGTTGGCATGGGCGTGGACGACCACATGCGCGCCGTCGCGCGCGAGGGCGTGGCAGATGGCGGCGCCGATGGGGCTGGCGCCGCCGGTGACGAGGGCGCGCTTCACGCGGGCGTCTCCGGAATGACGATCGTCGCCTGGCCGGAGAGCAGCATGCGGCCGGCGGCGGCGACATCGAACCGATAGATGAAGCCGCGGCTTTCGGCCACAAGGACATGGGCCGCGACCGCGAGCGGCGCCGCGATGTCATCCAGCCGTTCGACCGCCATGCGCACGCCGCGGAGCGCGGAGAGATAGCCCGGCGCCTGCGCAACCCCATCCGCGGTCAGCGCGCCATGCAGCGCCATGGCCTGCAACGCGTATTCCAGGCCACAGGCGGCGGGCAGCAAGCCGTCGCGCCGGAGCGGGTTTTCTGTACGCCGGTGCGTCGTGGAGGTGCAATGGATGCTCCCGGCGTCGCAGGAGACCACCTGTTCCAGCAGGCACATCGCGCCCTGGTGCGGCACGAGGCGCGCGATGGCGTCGCTGGTCCGCGGCAGCGGCGGCATCAGCCGACCGCGACCTCGAGCCGCGAATCCTCGGTGAGCGACCAGGCGAAGGAGGCCGCGCGGCGCGCGGCAAGGGCGGCGAGCAGCGGCAGAGCGCGCGCCACGGGGTTCTGCGGGATCAGCGTGCCGAGGTCGCCGTCGAGCGACGGTTCGCCGGTCGCGGCCTCCGCCACGAACCGCAGGATGAGCGCAGCGTCGCCCGGCCCGGGCGAAAGCACCATCGCCGTCGCGAAAGGCAGGTCGGTGCGGCGCTTGCCCGACAGCGGCGCCGGCAGCGGCGTGTCATAGGCGCAGAACAGCACCGGCTCCGCGGTCGCCGCGGCCTGCGTCGCCGCGTGCAGCAGCCCGGTCGCAAAGACACGGTCGTGCCCGCCCAGGCTGACCGAGGGGCGGGAGGAGCCGACCGCGATGCCCCAGTAGCCCGCCGCCGCATTGTGCACGGAGTTGTGGAACTGCGTGGGCGAGATCTGCACCAAGGGCTCCTGCAGCGCGTCCAGGATCATGCCGATCACCGACCCGTCGCCGTTGGAGGAGGCGAAGACCGACGCAAGCTCCTCGGGCGGGATGCCGCTGGCCTGCACCGCCTCGACAGCGGCGGCCAGCGCCAGGCGCACGGAGGGGCTGGTGCGGCGGCGCTCGGTCGCCGGCAGCAGCGTGGGCGCGGGCGGGACATAGTCGGCCGGCAGCCAGGGCGCCTCGCCCGCCAGGATCGGCGCGGATGCGGCCCAGCCGGAAAGCCCCGGGCCGAGCACGGAGAGGCCGCGGATGGCGACGCGCAGATCGGTCACGCCAGCCGCCCGAACACCAGCGCGCAATTGCTGCCGCCGAAGCCGAAGGAGTTGGAGAGCACGCGCGCGACCGGCGCCTCCTCATTCGCCGTGACGATGCGGCTGCGGAACTCCGGATCGGGCTCGGCCACGTTCAGGCAGCCGGGGATGATCCCGTCCTCGATGCAGAGAACGCAGAGCGCGGCCTCGACGGCGCCGGACGCGCCGAGCGCATGGCCCGTATAGCCCTTGCTGGAGCTCGCCGGCACGCGGTCGGCGAAGAGCGTCGCGACGGCGCGGTCCTCCATCGCGTCGTTCGCGCGCGTGCCGGTGCCGTGCATGTTGATGTAGTCGATCGCCCCCACCTCCAGGCGCGCGCTGGCCAGCGCGGCCCGCATGGCGGCGACGGCGCCGAGCCCGTCCGGATGCGGCGCGGACATGTGATGCCCGTCGGCGGATGCACCGGCACCCAGCAGCGCTATGCGCCCCGCATCGGCGCCGGTCGCGCGTTCGATGAGGGCGAGACCCGCGGCTTCCCCGATGGAGATGCCGTCGCGATCGGCCGCGCAGGGGCGGCTGGGGCCGCGGGAGAGCAGTTCCAGCGCATGGAAGCCGTGCAGCGTCAGCCGGCAGAGCGTGTCCACGCCGCCCACGATCGCCGCGTCCACCAGCCCGGCTTCGATCATCATCGCCGCATCCATGACGGCGCGCGCGCCGGAGGTGCAGGCCGTGGAGATGGAGACGGCGGGGCCCCGCAGACCAAGCCGCGCGCGGACATAGCGCGGCAGCGAATGCAGGTCATGGGTGCGTTCGAAATCATAATCGTCCGGCAGCGCGCCGGCGCCGTCGCGGCGGCGATAGGCGCGCTCCGTCTCCTCGATTCCCGATGTGCTGGTGCCGA
>JAYRQX010000351.1:0-1796 GCA_041910415.1 Acetobacteraceae bacterium
CGCGACCAAGGGCCACGCCCGCGTGCCCGATGTGCTGGCGCCGCTCCTCGCCGCCCAGCCCGCGCTGCGCCAGGCGCGCATGCTCGAGATCGTCGGGCTGCAGGGCGCGAAGCGGTTCGCGGACGCGCTGGACCGCGCCGAGACGCTGCTGCGCGAGAACCAAGCGGACGAGGAAGCCCTGCTCGCCCGGGGCGACGCGCTCGGTGGGCTCGGCCGCTTCGGGGAGTCGCTCGCCGCATACCGCCATGCCCATGACGGGAACCCCGGGGATCCCGACATCGTCGCGAGCTACGCCAAGGCATTGTTCGGCATGGGACAGCGGGCCGAAGCCCTCGCGCTGCTCGACGCGGCGCTCGCCCGCCATCCCCGCCATCCGGACCTCGTGCTTACCCGCATCAGCGCGCTGCTGACGATGGAGCGCGACCAGGAAGCACTCGCCGCCTATCGCGAGGCGACGCAGGACGGGCCGCTGCCCCCCGAGGCGCAGCTGTCGCTGATCTATGCGCTGCTCGATCTGCAATCGCCCGAGGAGGCGGCTGCGGTGCTGGAGCAGGAGGTCGTGCGCGATCCCGCGGCTCTGCGCCCGCGCATCGGCCTGCTGCGCGCGCGCCGCCAGCTCTTCGACTGGCGCGACGAGGCGCGGCTGCTGCCCGGCATCGCGGCGGAGGTGGCCGCGCAGGCGCCGACCTTCGAACCCCTCGCGCTGATGGCCCTGCTGGACGATCCCGGGGCGCATCTCGCCGCGAGCCGTGCCTGGGTGCGGGAGCTCTATCCGCCGCTCCCCGCGCTCTGGCGTGGCGAACGATACCGCCACGATCGCATCCGCCTCGGCTACATCTCGACCGATCTGCGCGACCATGCGGTGAGCCAGCTCATGGCCGGCGTCTTCGAGAAGCACGACCATGCGCGCTTCGAGACCACCGCCTTCGCGATCGACCAGGTGACGCCCGCGAACGACCCCCTGCGCCCGCGACTGATGCGCGCCTTCGACCGCTTCGTCGCATGCCAGGGGATGAGCGACGAGGCGATCGCGCAGCGCATCCGCGCGCTGGAAGTCGATGTGCTGCTGGACCTGAACGGCCAGACCCGCGGCGCACGCGCGCATGTCTTCGCGCAGCGCCCCGCGCCGGTGCAGGCGGTCTATCTCGGCTATCCCGGCACGACGGGGCTCGACACCATGGACTACATCATCGCGGACCCGGTGGTGATCCCGCCCGAGGCGCACCGCTTCTACAGCGAACGCGTCGTCACCCTGCCGGACTGCTACCTGCCGGCGGATGACCGGCGCCAGGTCGCCTTCGTGCCGGGCCGCGCCGCCGCGGGGCTGCCGCCGGCGGGCTTCGTCTTCTGCGCCTTCAACGCCCGCTACAAGATCCACCCCGGCGTCTTCGACATCTGGATGCGCATCCTCGGTGCCGTGCCGGGCAGCATTCTTTGGCTGTCCCATGCATCCGGCGACGCGGCCGACAATCTGCGGCGTGAGGCGGAGGCGAGGGGGGTGGAGGGCGCGCGCCTCGTCTTCGCCCCGCGCGTGCCGATGGAGGTGCATCTCGGGCGCCAGCGCTTCGCCGATCTCTTCCTCGACACGCTCCCCTACAACGCGCACACCACGGCCTCCGACGCACTCTGGGCCGGGCTCCCCGTGCTGACCACGCCGGGCCGCGCCTTCGCCGGCCGCGTCGCCGCCTCGCTGCTCACCGCCCTCGGCATGCCGGAGCTGATCGCGCCGACGCCGGAAGCCTACGAGGCCCTGGCGATCGCGCTGGCGAAGGACTCCGCGCGCATGGCGGCGCTGC
>JAYRQX010000352.1:0-2369 GCA_041910415.1 Acetobacteraceae bacterium
CTCGATGCCGGCGGCGTGCCGCTGCTCGCCCGGACGGCGGGGGAGGTCATGACGCGCAACCCCAGGACCATCCGGGAGGACGACCTGGCCGATACGGCGCTGCGCATCATGAACGAAAAGTCCATCACGGCGCTGTTCGTCGTGGATACCGAAGGCCGCCCCGTCGGCATCCTGCATGTGCACGACCTGCTGCGGGCCGGGGTGGCATGACCGCGCCGTCGAACCCCGTCCCGCCGCTGCCGCCCCGCCTGCGCCTGGGCTCCGCCGCGCCGTCGCGGCGGATGCTGGTGCCGTCGCGTGAGCGACGCGTCTTCTCGAAGGGCCAGATGGCCCGCCGGCGCTTCCTCATGCGCTGGATCAAGCGGCTGCTCCCGGTCGCGGCGCTCGCCCTGTTGAGCACCGTCGCGCTCTGGCCGGAGTTCGAGCGCGCGGAGGACCGCGGCCGCGTGTCCTTCCGGCGGATCGCCCAGTCGGGGCCGGAGGCGGTGCGCGTCGTGGATCCGCGCTATCAGGGGTTGGACGAGCAGAACCGTCCCTACAACCTGACAGCGGCGGTCGCGCGCCAGCAGGGCAATGACAACATGGTCGATCTCGACGCGCCGCGCGCCGACATCCTGCTCGACAACGGCAATGCCTGGGTGCTGCTCGAGGCGCGCGAGGGCCGCTTCGACCGTTCCTCCAACCACCTGGACCTGACGGGTGACGTGACGCTCTGGCACGACAACGGGACGTTGATGGTGACGGATGCGGCGGCGATCGAGCTGCGCGCGGGCACGGCCGAGGGCGATACGCCGGTGGCCGCCCAGGGCCCCTTCGGCACGCTGACCGCGCAGGGCTTCCGGCTGAGCGATCGCGGCCAGGTCGTCATCTTCACCGGACAATCCCGCCTGATCCTGGAAGGCGGGTCCTGATGCGCTGGGCGATGTTCATCCCGATCCTGGCGCTCACCGCCCCCGTGGCGCTGTCCCAGGGCCTCGACCTCACGCGCGGCGGACCGGTCGAGGTCACGTCCGAGGACGGCATCGAGTGGCGCCAGCAGGAACAGGTCGTTATCGCCCGCGGCAATGCGCGCGCGGTCCGCGCGGGCGTCACGCTGGACGCCGACCGCCTGATCGCGCGCTACCGCCCCCGCAGCGGCCAGGCGGCGCAGGCGACGGCGACCTCCGGCGATGCGGGCATGGGCGGCAGCAACGAGATCTGGCGGATGGAGGCGGAAGGCAATGTCCGCATCCGGACCGCCACCGACCGGGCCGCCGGCGACCGCGCCGTCTATGACATGGACCAGGCGGTGATGGTGCTCACCGGCCGCAACCTGTGGCTGGAAACGCCGGACAACCGCATCACCGCCCGCGACAGCCTCGAATACTGGGCGAACCGGCGCATGGCGGTCGCGCGCGGCAATGCCGTGGTGGTCTCAAAGGACGATCGGCGCATCCGGGCGGATGTGCTGGTGGCCTATTTCCTCGAGGATCCGCCCCAGGGGCAGCCGCGCCCGGCGCCCCAGCGCCGCCCGCAGCAGGCCAGTGCCCCGGGCGTGCCCGGCGCGCCGGGCGAGAACAGCCGGATCGAGAAGGTCGAGGCCTTCGGCAATGTCGAGATCCGCACGCCGACCGAAGTGGTGCGCGGCGAGCGCGGTGTCTATGACCCCGGCACCGGCATGGCGCGGCTGATCGGCAATGTCCGGATCACGCGCGGCGACAACCAGCTGAACGGCCAGGAAGCGATCGTGAACCTGCAGACCGGCGTGGCCCGCCTTGTCTCGGCGCCGGGCCAGCGCGTGCAGGGGCTGATCGTGCCGGAAGGCGAGGGCAGCCGCATGCCCGATGGCCAGCAGGAGCGTCCGCAATGAACGAAACCCTGCGCGTGCTCCCGGGCGGCGTCGAGGCGACGGGCCTCATCGCGCGTGGCCTCGGCAAGCGCTACCGCAAGCGCCCGGTGGTGCGGAACGTCTCCATCAACCTCAAGCGGGGCGAGGCGGTCGGACTGCTCGGCCCGAACGGCGCCGGCAAGACGACCACCTTCTACATGATGACGGGGCTGGTGCAGCCCGATGAAGGCCAGGTGCTGCTCGACGGGCACGATGTGACGACGCTGCCGATGTATCGGCGCGCGCGGCTCGGCCTCGGCTACCTGCCGCAGGAAGCCTCGATCTTCCGCGGGCTGAATGTCGAGGACAACATCCGCGCGGCGCTGGAGGTGGTCGAGCCCAAGCGCGACCGGCGCGAACAGATGCTGGACGAGCTGCTGGCCGAGTTCGGCATCGCCCATCTGCGCCGCGCGCCGGCGCTGGCGCTATCGGGCGGCGAGCGGCGGCGCTGCGAGATCGCGCGCGCGCTGGCGACGCATCCTTCCTACATCCTGCTCGACGA
>JAYRQX010000353.1:0-4638 GCA_041910415.1 Acetobacteraceae bacterium
ATGACCCAGGCCTTCCGCGTGATGCCCGAGGCGCATGCGGCTCTCGGACGGCCGGATGCGGCGGAGGGGTCGGGCTTCCAGGCCTTCCTGGCCGCCGCCGACACGCTGCGCGCCGAGGCCGCTTCCCCCGCGCCCCGCTGACGCGGCCGCCCACGCTTGCCCGCGGGCCGCGCCTCCGCTACGGCCCCGCGCGTCTGAACGAAAAGGGACGCGCCATGGCCGCCATTGCCGACATCATCGCCCGGGAAGTGCTGGATTCCCGCGGGAACCCGACCGTCGAGGCTGAGGTCGTCCTGGATTCCGGCGCCCGCGGCACCGCGATCGTCCCCTCCGGCGCCTCGACCGGCGCGCATGAGGCGGTGGAGCTCCGCGACGGCGACAAGAAGCGTTACGGCGGGAAGGGCGTGCTGAAGGCCGTCGCGGCCGTGGAAGGCGAGATCTTCGACGCCATCGGGGGCATGGAAGCGTCCGAGCAGGTCAGGATCGACGAGATCATGATCGAGCTCGACGGCACGCCGAACAAGGCGCGGCTCGGCGCGAATGCGATCCTGGCGGTCAGCCTCGCCGTCGCGAAGGCCGCCGCGGCCGATTTCGGCATGCCGCTCTACCGCTATGTCGGCGGCGTCTTCGCGCGCACCCTGCCGGTGCCGATGATGAACATCATCAATGGTGGCAAGCATGCGGACAATCCGATCGACATCCAGGAGTTCATGATCATGCCGGTCGGCGCCGGCACGATCGCCGATGCCGTGCGCATGGGCTCCGAGGTCTTCATGCAGCTGAAGAAGGCGCTGCACGATGCGGGCATGTCCACCAATGTCGGCGACGAGGGCGGCTTCGCGCCCGACATCGCCTCCGCCGACCAGGCGCTCGGCTACATCGCGAAGGCCTGCGAGGCCGCGGGCTACCGGGCGGGCGAGGACGTCGTCTTCGCACTGGACTGCGCCGCGACCGAGTTTTTCGAGAAGGGCCTGTACGGGATCGAGGGCAAGAAGCTCGATGCCGGCGCCATGGTCGACTACCTCGCGGCCCTCTGCGCGAAGTGGCCGATCGTCTCCATCGAGGATGGCATGAGCGAGGATGACTGGGCCGGCTGGAAGGCGCTGACGGACCGGGTCGGCGCCAAGGTGCAGCTGGTGGGCGACGACCTCTTCGTCACGAACAGCGAGCGGCTGCGCGAGGGGATCGCGACGCAGACGGCGAATGCCATCCTGGTGAAGGTCAACCAGATCGGGTCCCTGACGGAGACGCTTGATGCGGTCGAGACGGCGCACCGCGCCGCCTATCGCGCCGTGATGTCGCACCGATCCGGCGAGACCGAGGACGCGACCATCGCCGACCTCGCGGTGGCCACGAATTGCGGGCAGATCAAGACGGGGTCGTTGTCGCGATCGGACCGGCTGGCCAAGTACAATCAGCTGATCCGCATCGAGCAGGAACTCGGCCCGGCCGCACGCTACGCGGGGCGGCTCGCCGTTCGCCGCTGAGGATCGCAGAGGCGCCGCGCGATATGTCGCGTGGCGTCCGCGACCTTCCCCAATGGGGAAAGGCCTAAGTAAACGTTGCCTTAATTCCCGGCCATGAATCGGTAACGGGATTGCCGGCTACTGACCGCCATGCAATTGCGACTTCTTCTTAATTGCAAGTGGAGCCAGGCCATGCGCCCGCGCCGCACCCTTCTAGCCCTCGCGCTTGCCGCCCCCGCCTTGGCGGCCCTTCGCGCCGCCGCCGCGCCCGCCCGTCCCGCGTCTCTGGACGACGTCCCGATCTGCCGCGGCGGCTTCATCCAGCGCGTGGACAGCACGACCTCCCGCACCACGGATGCCGAGGCCGATTTCCTCGAGAAGCTCGGCCTGATGGAAGGCCATCTGTTGATCGGCCGGCGGCTGATGGAGGGGAACGAGACCCGCCTCGCCATCCCGCATTTCGGCCACCCCGTGCGCGAGCTCTATGGCTGGCTCGAACCGCGCATCGCCATGCGCGGCGCCCAGCAATTCGAGCGCGAGCTGGACGCGATGGAACGCCTGGCGGCGCGCGGCGTCGCGGGCACCGGCGGCGCCTTCGCGGAAGCCTGGAACATCGCCATGCCGCGCCTGCACGCCGCGCAGAACGCCGTGCCCGCGGCGCTGCGCAACAATCCGCGCTTCATGATGGAGCACGTCGCGATGATGGTCATCGACGTCTCCTCCGACTACGGCGAATCCATCGAACGCGGCCGCATCGTCAACGTCGTCGAGTATCACGACAGCTCGGGCTTCCTCTCCTATGCGACGCAGGTCGCCGCGAATGAGCGCGCGAAGGGCGGACCGGCCCAGGCCGCATGGACGGAAATCGCGGCGCTGATGGAGGAGATCCGCGCGCGGGTCTATCCGGACCTGCTTCCGCCGTCGCGCCTGCCCGCCAGCATCTCCTGGGTCCGCGCGCGCTCCGAGATGGTCCGCACCATCGCCAACCGGACGCCGGCATGAGGCGCGCCCTTGCCGCGCTCGCGCTGCTCGCTCCCCTCGCGGCGCCGGACCTCGCCTTCGGCCAGGCGCGCAATGTCGGCCCCGGCGTCGCCGACCGCTCGGCCACGATGCTGCGCGGCGGATCGGATGCGATCGTCTTCGGCGGCGAGGTGCAGGTCTCGATCGAGGGTGACTGGAACGGGCGGAACTCGCCCCGCCAGGGCAACTACAACATCTACACGGAAAGCCTGGTCGCGGCCTATCTGATGCTGCCCTACGGCTTCAGCCTGTTCGGCGTCGCGCGGCTGGAGCAGCCCGACAACACGCCGCTCAACCAGAATCTCCTCTTCGCCCGCCAGACGCTCTGGGTGGACGAACTCTATCTCACCTGGTCGGCCGGCATCATCGATCTCTACGGCGGCAAGATCCATCCGCGCTTCGGCACGGCCTGGGACCAGGGGCCGGGCCTCTACGGCACGGATCTCGGCCGGCAATACGAGCTTTCCGAGAAGATCGGCCTCGGCGCGCGGGTCTGGCTGTCCGACATCGCGGGCGTCACGCGCCGCGTCGGCTCCCATGTCTGGCAGACCGAGGTCTTCACCGCCGACCGCACGGAGCTCTCCGGCCAGATCGGCCAGCGCCGCTGGCAGCAGACCATCACGAGCTACGATCCCACGACGGGCGAGACGACGGAGCGCACCCGCCTGCTCTGGCGCAACGCGCTGGTCAGCGGCGGCGCCGACAACGCGCCCTTCGCCAGCGGCATCGTCTCGAGCCTCATCGGCTACGGCATCCCGATGCCGCGCGGCCAGGCGGGCTACCAGTTCTCCTGGTCGCAGCGGAAGCCCGGCGAGGACGCGGAAGCCGCGAGCCGCGCGGGCAACGAGACGGGCTTCACCGCCTCCGCCTTCTGGACCATCCCGCTGCCCTATCGCTTCACGGCAGTGCCCTACATCGAATACGCGCAGCAGAACACGGCGAACGGCTTTCTCGGCCAGCGCAACCAGTATCTGACCGTCGGCGGCTCGCTCCGCTACACGCCCTTCACGATCGACTACGCCTTCCAGCAGCTGATCGCGTCCGACACCCGCGCGGGTACGCACCAGACCAATGTCGAGCAGGCGATCAGCGTGACCTACGACCTCTATTTCCTCGCGCCCACGCCGATCCTGCGGCCGCTGTCGCTGACCGTCGGCGCGCGGCGCGTGCGGGAGGATGGGGTCGGCTATACGGGCGTCGGCGCGGCGCTCGGCTGGCTCTGGAGGTGGTGATGCGTGCGCTTCTTCTCGCCTTCGGGCTCTGCGCCGGCGTGGCCGCCGCGCAGGGGCTGCCCGCCGGCAGCGTGATCGACCCGCCTCCCGACAGCTTCCCCGCGCAGCGCCTGGCCTCCGAACAGGCGGGCGGGCGGCAATCCTTCCTCGTGGCGCTCGGAAACACCGCCTTCTCCTCGCCGCTGCTCTATGGCGCACCGGCGCAGGCGGCGGGACTTTCCTGCAATTCCTGCCACGTCAACGGGCATGTGAACCGGGCCTTCTTCATCCCCGGCATCTCCGCGCGCCCCTCGGGGCTCGATCCCACCAACGCGCATTTCAACCCCATCACGGATGATGGGGTGCGCAACCACACCGACATCCCTTCGTTGCGTGGCGTGCGCTTCCTCGCCCCCTATGGGCGCGACGGCCGCATCGCCTCGCTGCGCGAGTTCGCCCGCCACGTCATCGTCACGGAGTTCGGCGGGCCGGAGCCGGCGCCGCTGATCCTCGATGCCCTCGTCGCCTACATGAACGAGTTCGAATTCCTGCCCAATCCGCGCATCACGGCCGAAGGCCGCCTTGCCGCCGATGCGTCCGACGCCGAGCGGCGGGGCGAGACGCTGTTCCGCACCCGTCGCGGCGCCGCGGGCCTTGCCTGCGCCGACTGCCACCGGCCGGAGACCGCCTTCACCGACGGCCGCGCGCATGAACTGCCGGACATCGGCCGTTTCCGCACGCCCACGCTGCTGAATGCGGGCTCCAGCGCGCCCTACGGCCATGACGGGCGATGGGCCGGCTATCCCGAGGTGATCGAGGCAATGGACGGCGCGCTCGGCCTCGGTCTCACGGCGGCGGAGCGGTCCGACATCCTCGCCTTCCTCAATGCCGTGGGCGACGCCGAGGAAGCCGAGGAACCGCCGGGCTTCCAGCGCGAGATG
>JAYRQX010000354.1:0-2808 GCA_041910415.1 Acetobacteraceae bacterium
CCCGCGACGTCGAAGCGCAGCGGCAGCGGCGCGCCGGAGGCCCGTTCGCCCGGCGCGGCGCGGGTGACGCTCACGGCTCGGCGCGGATCATGTATCCCGCGTTGCGCACCGTGTGGATCAGCACCCGGTCGAATCCCTTGTCGATCTTCTGGCGCAGGCGGGAGACGTGGACGTCGATGACGTTGGTCTGCGGGTCGAAATGGTAGTCCCAGACCTTCTCGAGCAGCATGGTGCGCGTGACCACCTGGCCCGCATGGCGCATCAGGTGTTCGAGCAGGCGGAACTCGCGCGGCTGCACGTCGATCTTCTTGCCGTTGCGCGTGACGGTGCGCGACAGCAGGTCCATCTCGAGATCCGCCACCTTCAGCTTGGTCGCCGGCGCATCCACCGTCGGGCGGCGGCCGAGCGCCTCGACGCGCGCGAGCAGCTCGGCGAAGGCGAAGGGCTTGACGAGATAGTCGTCGCCGCCGGCGCGCAGCCCCTTCACGCGCTCGTCCACCCCGGTCAGCGCAGAGAGGAACAGCACCGGCGTCTTGTTGCCCTGGCCGCGCAGCGTCTCGACCAGCCGCACGCCGTCCACGCCGCCGGGCAGCATGCGGTCCAGCACCAGCACGTCGAACTGCTCGGAGGCCGCGAGGAATAGGCCGTCGCGGCCGTTCGCGGCGTGTTCGACCGTGTGCCCGGCCTCCTGCAGCCCCTTGCGCACGAAGCGGGCGACCTCGGCGTCGTCCTCGACCAGCAGGATCCTCATGCGTCCTCGTCTCCAATCCGGCGATTGCCTTCGGCCATCGCGCGCGCCGCGTGCGGCGTCAACTTAAGTTGGCGGCAATGCAGCCGTCATCATCCCTGCGGCGGGCGCCGCCCGATCTGCACCGTCAGCTCCTGCGTGCGGTTGCCGCGCTGGATGCCGATGCGGATGGACTGGCCCGGCGGCAGGGTCGCGACCCCGCGCACCAGCTGCCGGGCGCTGTCCACCCGCTCCCCGTTCAACGAGACCACCACATCCCCGCGCCGGACGCCGGCGCGCGCCGCCGGGCTGTTCGCGAAGACGCTGGTGACGAAGGCGCCGCGGCCACGGCCGAGCTCCTCCGCATCCTCCAGCCCCACGCCGAGCCAGCCGCGCTCCACGCGCCCGCCGCGCAGCAACTGCTCGATCGCGGGGCGGGCGAGGTCGGACGGCATGGCGAAGCCGATGCCGGCATTGGCGCCGGAGGGCGAGTAGATCGCCGTGTTGATGCCGATCACCTCGCCGTCCATGTTGAAGAGCGGCCCGCCCGAATTGCCGGGATTGATGGGCGCATCCGTCTGGATGAAGTCGTCGAAGGGCCCGACGCCGATATCGCGCCCGAGCGCCGAGACGATGCCCGAGGTCACGCTGCCGCCGAGGCCGAAGGGATTGCCTGCTGCCATCACCCATTGGCCCACGCGCAGCCGGCCGGACTGGCCGAGCGGCACGGCCGTGAGCGGGCGCCCGGCCTCGATGCGCAGCAGGGCGATGTCCACCGCCTCGTCCAGCCCGACCGTGCGGGCCTGGAGCTCGGTGCCGTCCTGCAGGCGGACGATGACGCGGGTCGCGCTGCCGACCACATGGCCGTTGGTCACGACGAGGCCGGAGGGGTCGAGGATGAAGCCCGATCCCGTGCCGCGGACGGGGCGGTTGCGGAACTGCCTTTCGAGCGGCGTGCCGCGCACCTCGGGCGGCACGGGCCGGGTCTCGCGCCCCGTGGTCTGGATGGAGACGACGGCGGGCAGCACCCGCTCGGCGAGATCGGCGAAATCGGGCAGGCCCCGCTGCGCCCGGGCCGGCCGCGCGGCGGCGCCGAGGATGAGCGCAAGGCCGAAGGCGCGACGGGTCGGTTGCGGGGGCATGGGGGACGGGCAGACTCCGGCGGCGGAGCGGGGCCGCCCCTGCAATGTGCGCGCGGGCCGCATGGGCTTCAACCTTGAGGGGCGCCGGGGTTCTCCGGCCAGTCGTGCCTGGGATAGCGGCCGCGCATGTCCTTCCGCGCATCGGCCCAGCCGCCGCGCCAGAAGCCGGCGAGGTCGCCGGTGACGGCGATCGGGCGCCCGGCCGGGGAGAGCAGCGCGACTTGGAGCTTCACCCGGCCTTCGGCCAGCTTCGGCATGTCGGCGAGGCCGTAGAGATGCTGGGCACGGGCTTCGAGCGTCGGCGTTTCGCGCGCGTAGTCCACGGCGGCGGAGCGTCCATGCGGCAGGCCGATGCGGACAGGCAGGGCCGAATCCAGGCGCCTGCGGCGGTCCCAGGGCAGGGCGCCGAGAAGAATTTCTGTTAATTTCAATGATTTGAGATCAGTCAGCCTCGTCATCCCGGCCAGATGCGGCGCAAGCCAGTCCTGGGCGGTGGCGGCAAGGGTCGAGTCGGAAAGATCCGGCCAGTCCCCGCCCTCGACCGCCCGCATCCAGCCAATGCGGGCACGCAGTTGCCGGGCGGCATCGGTCCAGTCGAGGTCGCGGAAGCCCCGCTCGGCGGCAGCATCGGCCAGCGCGTTCGCGACCGTCTTGGGGTCGGCATGGGCGAGCGGGGCCTCCTCCAGCACCAGCGGACCGAAGCGCAGGCGCCGGCGAGCGATCACGGCCCCGGCGCGGGCATCGAAAGCGGCGCCTTCCTCGCGGATGAGGCGTTCGGGGTAGCGCTCCTCCAGCACGGCGCGGGAGAGCGGCGCGGCCATGCGGATGCGGGCCTCGGTCCCCTGCAGGTCCAGATCCGCCACCGCCAGCAGCGCCTGTCTGGCCAGGGGATCCGTCGCCGGCAGCCGCGCGCCCTGGCCGGAGGCGAGGCGGAAGGCG
>JAYRQX010000355.1:0-3775 GCA_041910415.1 Acetobacteraceae bacterium
CTCGCGCCTTGCCGACCTCATGCGGGCGCTGCGCGAGCTGGGCCGTGTAGAAATAGCGATCAGCCCGGTAGAGCGAACGGAAGTAGACGACGAGTTCGTGTCCCCCGGAGAGATAGTGCCGGGTCAGGCACAGCAGCGGTGCGCCGGCGGGAATGCCAAGCAAGGCGGCGGTCCCGGGCTCAGCCGCGACCGCCTCGATCGTCTGGCTCTCCTCCCAGCAGGAAATCCGCAGGTTGTTGGCGATGACGCTGCGGATGGAGGTGCGGGTCAGATCGCGCTCGGCGACCCGGCGCCCGATCCCCGGCGGCATATAGGCCTCGTAGTAGGCGAGCGGCACGCCCTCGAAATTGCGCACGCGGGTGATCTGGAAGAGCGCCGCACCGTCCGTGACGCCGAGCGCCGCCGCGATCGCGGGCGGGGTCGGCGCCATGCCGGTGAACAGGATGCGGGCATCCGTGTCGAGGTTCAACGCCGAGAAATCCTCGGCCAGGCCGGTCAGCCGCTGTTCCGGGCGTTCGGCCGGAAGCCGCGCGATGAAGGTGCCGCGGCCGCGTGTGCGTTGGATGATTCCGTCCTGCTCCAGCAGATGCAGCGCCGCGCGGATCGTCTCGCGGCTCACCGAGAACTCGGCGCAGAGCGCGTGCTCCGTCGGCAACTGGTCGCCCGGCTTCATCCGCCGCTCGATGCGGCTCAGCAGGATGCGTCGGACCTGGAGATACTTCGGGTAGGGATTGAAGTAGGGGCGCACGGGACCTGTTTCTCTGGCCCGGGAGCGGCCCGGGCCGATGCGGCATCGAGGCATGTTAGCAGAGGATATGGTGCCCACAACGAAGCCATCGTGCAGGCGCGGTCAGTTCATCTCCACCACCAGCCCTTCCCGTGTCACGACCTCCCGCCATTTCGCGATCTCTGCGGCGACGAAGGCGGCGTATTCGGGGGCGGTGGTGGTGTGCGGCTCCGAACCCCGGCGCCGCAAGGCGGCGACGCTTTCGGGCATGCGCAGCATCTCGCCCGTCGCCGTGTTGTAGGCGCCGAGGACCTCGGGCGGCGTGTCGGCGTGCAGGAAGGCGCCGACCCAGGTGCTGACGTCGTAGGCGCCAAGCGCCGGCATCGTCTCGCGCAGCGCCGGCACATCGGGCAGGAGGGGGCTGCGCGACGCGGTGGTGACACCGAGTGCGCGGAGCCGCCCGGCCTGGACGGCCTCGCTCGCGGCAATCAGGTTCTCGAACATGAACTGGATGTTGCCGGCCAGCAGGTCGGTCATGGCGGGCGCGGAGCCGCGATAGGGAACATGCGTCGCCTCGGCCCCGGTCAGCTGCATGAACCACACGCCCGACAAATGCGGCGACTGTCCGATCCCGGAGGAGCCATAGCTTGCCCGGTTGCGCTTCAGCCAGTCCACGAATTGCGGAACGGTCGTCGCGGGCACCGAGGGATGCAGCACCAGGATGTTCGGTCCGCGGATGAGCCCGGACATCGGCGTGAGCTGCTCCGCGCGGTAGGGCAGGTTGCGGAAGAGCGTGTAGGCGGTCGCCTGCGGCCCGACATTGCCGACAAGGATTGTATGACGATCGGGCGGGCTCCGCAGGAACTCGACGGTGCCGATCACGCCGCCGCCGCCGGCGCGGTTCTCGACCACGCAGGGCTGGCCGAATTTGGCCTGCAGGTGGTTGGCGAGCATGCGCGCGGCGATATCCGTGATGCCGCCCGGCGGGGCCGGCACGATCAGGCGGATCGGCTGGCTCGGCCGCCAATCCTGCGCGCGCGCGGCACGAGGCGCGGCGAGGCCGGCGCCGGAGGCCAGCAGCATGCGTCTGGCGAGGGTGGTCATGGCTGGGTCTCCTCCGGTCCTTGTCGCCGTGGACACGACCGGCGGACATCGCCGCGTAGCCCGGCAATCCGGGCGGTTCGCATCCGCCCTGTGCCACGCCACGCTATCGGTCGACCCGCACTCTGTGCAAGGCGCGATGACCGGTGCTTGCGCCACGGGAACCGGCATGCCGGAATGGCCGCCGGGAAGAATGAGGAAGCGGGCCATGTTCCGACGGCGCCAAGTGGTGGCGGCAGCGGCGATACCCGCGACGGCCCGCGCCCAGTCGCGAAGCTGGCCGGCGGGGCCGATCCGCTTCGTCGTCTCCTTCCCGCCCGGTGGAAGCGTGGATCTCGTCGCGCGGTCGCTCCAGCAGCCCCTGCAGCGCATCCTGGGCGTGCCGGTGGTGATCGAGAACCGCACCGGAGCGAGCGGCGCGATCGGGACGGGCGCCGTCGTGCGCTCGCCGCCGGATGGCCAGACTTTCCTTGTCGTCTCGGACGTGCATGCGGCGCTGCCCGCGCTCGTGGATCTGCCCTTCGACAGCCGCCGCGACCTGGCGCCGGTGATCCTGATCGGCACCGCACCCATGCTGCTCTGCGCGCACCGCACGCGCCCGTGGCAGACGATGGCGCAGCTGATGGACGCCGCGAAGGCGGCGCCGGAGCACATCACCTGCGGCACCAGCGGCAACGGCACGCTCGCCCATCTGGCCATGGAGATGATGCAGCAGGTGGGCGGCTTCCGCACCACCCATGTGCCCTATCGCGGCGGCGCGCCGCTGGTGCAGGCGGTGATGGCGGGTGAGCTCGACCTCTGCATCGCCTCCGCGGCGCCGATCGGCGGCATGGTGCGCGACGGCACGCTGCGGCCGCTGGTGCAGACGGGTTCCACACGCTCCGCCATCCTGCCGAACGTGCCGACGGCGCAGGAGACAGGGCTTGCCGGCATCGACGCCATCGCCTTCTGGTGCATCGTCGGACCATCGGCTGTGCCGCAGCCGGTGATGGACGCCTTTCACGCCGCGCTTGTCGAGGCGCTGGCGCCTGGGGAGATGCGCGCGCGGATGCTCTCGACACTGGGCATCGAGGTGGTGGCCTCCAGCCGCGCCGAATTCGGCCGCTTCCTGGACGAGCAGTTCGACATCTGGGGCCACGTCATCCGCGAGCGGAACATCAGGGCGGACTGAGCCGCCGCTTCAACGCTGATACGGCGCTGCCGGGCGTGGTGAGCACGGCACGGCCGAGCGCCCGCTCGACGGCAGGCGCGGCGCGCGAGAGGCTGAACTGGGCGAGCGCGACGGTATCGCAATCGGCCAGCGCCTTCGCGGCCTCGGCGACCAGCCGGTCATGCGTCGCGACATCGCCCGCCTGCAAGGCGGCGAAGGCGCCGTCCGCCAGCTTCGGGACCAGCCTGACCTCCGGCGGGAACTCCTCCGCCATGGTGGCGAGCGTGCCCGGGAAGGTCGCGAGCAACCCGATCCGCCCGCCGGCAGCGCAGGCCGCCGCGACCATGGCCTCGTTGGGCTTCAACACCGGGATCGGCGCCAGCGCGCGCGCGCAGGCCTCGATGCAGGGGCCGAAGGCGCTGCAGGTGAACAGGATGCCGTCCGCACCCGTGCCCGCCGCATAGCGCGCGAGCGCCAGGAATCGCGGCGTCATGGCAGGCGGCAGCGCGCCCGCGCCGCGATCGGAGAACAGGCTGTCGTCCAGCAGGTTCATGAGCGCGGCGTCCGGCCACAACTGCCGGAAGGCGGCCTCGATCGGCGGGATGGACACGGCTCCGGCGTGGATCAAGGCGATGCGCATGGCGCATCAGTCCGCCAGGATGCGATGCTCGCGGATCACCGCGCTCCAGGTCGCGGTCTGCCCGACGAGAAAATCCCGCATCGCGTCGGGACCATCCAGGCGCAGGCGCGCCTGCTGCGTCCCGGTCACCAGCCGCGCGATGCGCTCCTCGCGGAAC
>JAYRQX010000356.1:0-3290 GCA_041910415.1 Acetobacteraceae bacterium
CCGATCGCCCGGATCCGCGCGCGTTCCTCGTCCCAGCCCGTGCGTTCCTTCACGTTCAGGAACAGGTGCACCGGCCGGTCCAGCAGTTGCGTCAGTTCGGCGCGCGCGCGGCGGCCGATTTCCTTGATGCGCGCGCCCTTGTCGCCGATCAGGATCGCCTTCTGGGAGGCGCGGGCGACGTAGATCGTGCAGTCCACGCGCACCGATCCGTCCTCGCGTTCCGTCCATTGCTCGGTCTCGACGGTCGAATGGTGCGGCACTTCCTGGTGCGTCTGGCGCAGCACCTGCTCGCGCACGATTTCGGCGACGAGCATCCGGTTCGGCAGGTCGGAGAGCTCGTCCTCGGGGAAGAGCCAGGGGCCTTCGGGCATGGCGGCACCCAGCATCTCCGTCAGGCGATCGACGCCCCGCCCCTTCTCCGCCGAGATCATGAAGGTCTCCGCGAAGGGCAGCAGCGCATGCAGTTCCTGCGTCAGCGGCAGCAGGCGCGGCGCCTCGATCAGGTCGGTCTTGTTCAGCACCAGCCAGATCGGGCGCTTCACGCCGGCCAGCTTCTCGACGATGGCGCGCACCGGGTCGGTCAGCCCCGCCCGCGCATCGACGACCAGCATGGCGAGGTCCGCATCCTGCGCCCCGCCCCAGGCGGCCGCCACCATCGCGCGATCCAGCCGGCGGCGCGGCGTGAAGATGCCCGGCGTGTCCACAAGGACAATCTGGCTCCCGCCGCTCATCACCACGGCGCGGATGCGGAAGCGCGTCGTCTGCGGCTTGGGCGAGACGATCGTCACCTTGGTGCCCGCAAGCTGGTTCACCAGCGTGGACTTGCCGGCATTGGGCGCGCCGAGCACCGCCACCAGGCCGCAGCGTGTGGGAAGCTGTTCAGTCATTGCGCTCGACCTGCGGCCGCCGCAGGCGGCCGGGAGCGCACAGCGCGACCGCGCCCAGACCCGCATCGAAGCCCGGCGCGACAGTGCAGGGCGCGAAAGCCAAGCGACCGGAGGTCGCGCCGGCGATTGAGGCCACTAAACTAAACATCGTTCAACCACGCCTCCGCGGCGATCTGTTCGGCCGCGCGCTTCGTCTCGCCCGTGCCCTGCGCGGCGCGCCCCGCGGCCTCCACGCTGACGACGAAGACCGGCGCATGGGCGGGCCCCGTGGCGCTCTCCACCCGATACACCGGCAGCCCGTGCCCGCGCCCCTGCAGCCATTCCTGCAGCCGCGTCTTGGCCGAGACCGGCGGCGTCGCATCCGCCGCGATCAGCGCGGCCCATTCGCGTCGCACCAGCGCACGGGCGGGCTCAAGCCCGGCATCGAGGTAGATGGCGCCGAGCAGCGCCTCCATCGCATCGGCCAGCAGGTTGGTCGGCGCCCGCAGCCCCGTCGCGCGGTAGCGCTTGGGCATGCGGAGCTCATCGCCGAGCTGCAATCTTTCGGCCACCACGGCGAGCCTGTCGGCCGCGACCAGCACGGCCAGCCTCTTGGCGAGGTCGCCCTCCCGCTCCTGCGGGAACCGCTCCGGCAGCCATTCGGCGATGCAGAGCGCGAGCACGCGGTCGCCCACGAATTCCAGCCGCTCATTCGATCCCAGCGCCTGGCCGCGATGCTCCGCATCCGTGCTGTGCGTCAGCGCCTGTTCGAGCAGCGCGGCATTGGCGAAGCGGTGGCCGAGCCGCGCTTCCAGCGCCGCGGGCCGGGTCTCCGACACGGACCGCTACCGGACCGCCTGGAACAGCCGCGACCAGCGGATCGCGAAGGGCCAGCCCCAGACCTCCCACCAGGCGGCGGAGCCGTCGACCGAGAAGAAGATGAACTCCGCGCGCCCGACCAGGTTCTCCACGGGGATGAAGCCCACCGCCTGCATGACGCGGCTGTCCTGGCTGTTGTCGCGGTTGTCGCCCATGGCGAAGACATGGCCCTCCGGCACCAGGGACTCGCCGACGCGCAGGCACCGGTAGGTGGCGCGGTCGAATTCCAGGCAGGGCCAATTGTCGAGCGAGAGATCGTCCGACTGCTCGATGATCTCGTGGCTGCGGCCGCCGGGCAGCGTTTCCCGGTACAGCCGGACCGTCATGCGCGGCCCGTCGCTCTCGACCGTGTAGGGGCCGATGAACTGGCGCGGCACGGGCTGGCCGTTGATGTGCAGGATGCCCTGGCGGACCGCGATGCGATCGCCGGGCAGGCCGATGATGCGCTTGATGTAGTCGGTCGAGCCGTCCCTCGGCAGCTTGAACACCGCGACGTCGCCCCGCTGCGGCATGCGCCCGAAGATGCGGCCGGAGAAGAGGTTCGGCCCGAAGGGCAGGGAGTGGCGCGAATAGCCGTAGGAGTATTTCGAGACGAAGAGGTAGTCGCCCACCAGCAGCGTCGGGATCATGGAGCCCGAGGGGATGTTGAAGGGCTCGAAGGCAACCGTGCGCACGCCGATCGCGATCAGCGCGGCGTACAGGATGGTCTTGAAGCCCTCGAGGACCCCGCCGGACTTCTTTTTCGTCATCGCAACCGATTTCACCGGGATCCCCGCGCGCAACGGACCGGCCCGACGCGGCTCGGGCCAGGCGGGCGCGGCGGACAGAAGCCTCCGCCGACCCGCGATGTCAAGGAAGAGGCTGGGCGTGCGCCATGCCCCCACACGCCGAAATGGCCCCACACGCGACCTTGCCCCCACCCCCGGGCAAACGCAGAGCGTTTGCCCTGCCCTCCCCCGCTTCGCAGGGGAGGGAGGCTCCCTCCCCTGTGAGCATCGCGAACGGGGGAGGGATGGGGTGGGGGCATATCGGCATGCGGGGTCAGGCTCACCCGCCCCGCACCGGCACCGCCGTGATGATCACCAGCGCCTGCGCGTAGGGGTATTCATCCGTCAGCGTCAGCGCGATCTGCGCCTCGTGCCCCGCGGGCGTGATGGCCTTGAGCCGCTCCGCCGCGCCCCCGGTCAGGCGCAGCGTCGGCTGCCCCGTGCGCAGGTTCACGACGCCGATATCGCGAAAGAAGACCCCGGCGGCGAAGCCGGTGCCGAGCGCCTTCGACCCCGCCTCCTTGGCCGCGAAGCGCTTGGCATAGGTCCCGGCGCGGAGCTTGTCCGTCCGCCGCTCGGCCTTGGCGATCTCGACCGGCGTGAAGACGCGCTCGACGAAGCGCTGCCCGTGTCGCTCCAGCGTCCGCTCGATCCGGCGGATGTCGCAGATGTCCGATCCCAACCCGATGATCACGCGCACGTCCCCATATTTCGGCCCGTGCTGTCGCACGGGCCGCGAGCGCGAAGCGCGAACGCGCCCAGATCACCCGTCACCGCC
>JAYRQX010000357.1:0-4381 GCA_041910415.1 Acetobacteraceae bacterium
CATCCCCGCGCGCGGCACGCCGCGCCTTGCGGCGCGGACGGGACGCGGGCGGGGGAGCGCCGGCGCGCCATCGCCCTCAGGCGGCGCGCGACGCTCGGTCGCAGACGCTCAGCGGGCTTGGGGTGATCCCGGCCTCGCGCGGCGGCGGTCAGGCGACACAGGCGGTTCCCTCGAACCTCCCGGCCCCGGGGAATCCGAGGGATTCCCGAGCCGGATCGAACAAAGGACGCGTCCCGTCGTTGCTTGTGCCGGGATCATGGGGATCGCGGCTCGCGGCACGTGCGATGGCGTCGGTGGTCTTCGCGCCGGTCAGGATTCGGGCTCCATCGGGCGCGGCCGGAGAAATGGCGGCAGTCGCGCCAGGATTCAAGTGAAATTTTCGGACCGGGCGACGATTCTCGGGCAGGATACCTTACTGCCCTGTGATGCGCCGGAAGGATTTCAGCGGGGGAGGCAAAGATACTCCCAGGCGATCGTCGCGGCGGCCAGGGACGTAATTTCCGCGATGTCATAGGCCGGCGCGACCTCCACCACGTCCATGCCGCGGAAGTCGAGACCCGCGAGGCGGCGGATGATCCCCTGCGCCTGCCAGGTGGCGAGACCGCCGATCTCCGGCGTGCCGGTGCCCGGCGCATGGGCGGGGTCGAGCGCATCCACATCGAAGGAGAGGTAGCAGGGTGCCGCGCCCAGCACGTCGCGGATGCGTGCGGCGAGCGCGGCGGGGGTCGATTCCAGGGCCTCCTGCGCCGTCACGACGGTGACGCCCTGCGCCAGCGTCCAGTCCCAGACCTCCCGCTGCACGGGGGAGCGGATGCCGATCTGGATCATGCGGCGCGGATCGACCAGGCGCTCGTTGATCGCGTGGAAGAAGACGGAGCCGTGGCCCAGGGGCTGGCCGAAACTATCGGGCCAGGTGTCCAGATGGGCGTCGAAATGTAGCAGGCCGAGGGGCCCGCCCAGGCGCCCGGCCAGCGCGCGCAACAGCGGCAGCGTGACGCCATGCTCGCCGCCCAGCGCGATCACATGGGCGAGCGGCGCGGCCTCTGCCTCGATGGCGGCGAGGCTGGCGGGCAGGTCGCCGAGCGCGATGGCGACGTCGCCGATATCCGCGAAGGGGATCGTCGCGGGATCGGTCCAGTGATGCGGATGCGCGCCGTCCACCAGCATGCGCGACGCGGCGCGGATCGCGCGCGGCGCATCGCGCGTGCCGGCGCGGTTGGTGGTGCCGAGGTCGAGCGGGATGCCGGCCACCACGAAGGGCGCCTCGCGGTCGCTGCGCGTCGTGCCGAGGAAGCCCGGCGGCGTGGCGAAGGTGGGGATCAGGGCCATGGCACCGGCCACATCACGCGGATGATGGGCGCCGCGCAAGCTCCGCCACGCCGGCGGAGGCGCAGCCTGCGGGCAGCGCGCCGCTTCCGCGTCCTGCGCGATGCGGCCGGCGATGGCGTCCCACCCAGGCGTTGAAGCCGTTGCCGACCCGAGCGCGGCGGCGCATCCTGGGCACCATGATCCGGGGATCGCTGCTGCGCCTGCTCTGCCTTGCCCTGCCTGGCGCCTTCATCGCCTGGCCGGCGGCGGCGCAGATCCCGGGGCAGCTGCCGGTCTGCCCCTGGACGATGAACGGCTTCACCACGCGCTGCCTGTGCTGGGGGCCTGGCAACGGTCCCGTCTGGGGCAGCGGCGTCTATGCGGCCGAAAGCTCGATCTGCGCGGCCGCGCGCCATGCGGGCGTGATCGGCGAGGAAGGCGGGGCGGTGCGCATCATCCCGCTCGCCGGCATGGCGGGCTACCAGGGCAGCTACCGCAACGGCGTCACCTCGCTGGACAAGGGCTCCTCCCAGCGCAGCTTCCGCGTGGAGCGCGGCGCGCAGCCCTGGGCGACGCCGCAGCCGCGCTAGCCTAGGCCCAGGGCGCCTTGAAGAAGGGCGGCGGGACCGACTGGAACACGTTCAGCTGGAAGGCGAGCAGGCTGTAGTAGCCGACCAGCGCCGTCAGCTCGACCGTGCCCTTGTCGCCGAGCAGCGCCTGCACCGCGGCGAAGCCGGCATCGCTTGCCGTGCCCGATGTCAGGACCTCCCGCACGAAGCCGTGCACCGCGGCGTCGGCGTCGTCGTCGAAGTGCGGCGCCTCACCGCGGCCGATCGCGGCGATCACCTGAGGCGGCACGCCCTGCCTCTCCGCGATCGGCGCATGGGCGAACCACTCGTACTCCGCCTTCCAATGCGCGCCGATCACCAGGATGGCGAGTTCGCGCAACCGCACCGGCACGCTGCAATCGAAGCGCAGGAAGGCGCCCAGGCGCTCCACGCGCGAACACGCCTCGGGGCTCGTCAGCAGCGGCAGGAAGGGGCCGCCCACGCCGGCGCGGCCGCTGCCGGCGATGCTCTCCCACACCGGCTTCTGGGCGTCCGTCAGCGTCGCCCTGGTCGGCGTGGGGATGCGCATCAGGCGGCCCTCTTCACGATGTCGGCGGCCTTCTCGGCCAGCATCAGCACGGCGGGGTGGATGTTGGACGACGGCACCAGTGGGAAGACCGAGGCATCGACCACGCGAAGCCCGTCCACCCCGCGCACGCGAAGATCGGTATCCACCACCGATTTCTCGTCCGCGCCCATCCGGTTGGTGCCGCAGGGGTGGTAGACCGTGGAGCCCACCTCGCGAATATACCCCTTCATCTCGTCCTCCCCCTGCACCGCGTGCCCCGGGTATTGTTCCTCGAGGATCAGGTCCGCGAAGGGCTTCGTCGCCGCGATCTTCCGCCCGAGCTTCGCGCTCTCCAGCATCAGGTGCATGTCGGAGGGCGCGCTCAGGTAGTTCGGGCGCAGCACCGGCTTGTCCGCGACCTCGGCGCTGCGCAGCGTGAGCTCGCCGCGGCTGTCCGGGCGGCAGACGCAGAAGTTGAAGGTGAAGCCCGGGTGCCTGGCCAGCGACTGCGCGGGATTGCCCTGCGTGCCGCCGAGCGAGAAATTCACGAACTGGAACTGCACCTCCGGCTCCTCGCTGCCCGGCAGCATGCGCGGGAAGAGGCTCGCCTCCGAGGCGCCGACCGCCATCGGCCCCTTGTTCATCAGCATCCACTGCGCCCCCAGCTGCACCGTCCTGAGCGGGTTCGCGAGATACTCGTTGAGCGTGCCGCAGGGCTTCGTCTTGAAGGCGAAGCGCACCATGAAATGGTCCTGCAGGTTCTGCCCCACCTCCGGCGCGTGGTGGAGCATGGGAATGCCGTGGTCCTGCAGCGCCTGGCCGTGGCCCACCCCCGAAAGCATGAGCAGCTTGGGGCTTTCGATCGCGCCGGCGCAGAGGATGACGTCCTTCCGCGCGCGCCAGAACTCCTCGCCCCCGGGGCCGCGCACCACCACGCCGATGGCGCGCTTCGCCTCGAACACCACGCGCACGCCGACGCGCCCCGTCTCCACGCGCAGGTTCGCCCTCCCCTTCGCGGGGTGCAGATACGCCACGGCCGGCGACCACCTGCGCCCGCGATGCACGTTGAGCTGGTTGGGCGCCACGCCTTCGAACCAGTCCCCGTTGTTGTCCACGTTGCGCGAGTAGCCCAGCGCCACGCAGGCCGCGACGAAGGCCTGGCAGCCCGGCGAGGGGTCCGGGACCTCCGCCACCTGCATCGGCCCCTCCTTCCCCCGGAACTCGCTGCCGGGCCCGTGGAAGGTCTCGAGCTTCTTGAAGTAGGGCAGGCAGTCGTCATAGCCCCAGCCCCGCGCGCCGCTCTGCGACCAGCGGTCGTAGTCGCGCGGGCTGCCGCGCAGGAAGACCAGCCCGTTCACGCTGCCGGACCCGCCGATCACCCGCCCGCGCGGCCAGTACATCTGCCGCCCGTCGATCCCGGGCTCCGCCTCCGTGGTGTAGTTCCAATCGTATTTCTTGGTGACGTAGAGCCGCGCGAAGCCCATCGGGATGTGGATCCAGGGATTGCGATCCCAGGGTCCCGCCTCGATCAGCGTCACGCTCCGCTGCGGGTCCTCGCTCAGCCGCGCCGCCATCACGCAGCCGGCCGACCCGCCGCCCAGGATCACATAGTCGGAAACCCCTGCCTCCGCCGGGATGGTCATGCCCGCACCCAGGTTTCGCTGAAGGCCAGCATGGCGGTGGTGATCGCATGCCCCGCCACCACCCGCGGCACCGGCGCGCCCGGCAGCGCCTCTCCGTTGACCTCGATCCGCGCGCTTTCGCAGCCCACGAAGAGGCTCGGCATGTGGTGCCTGCCCGTGGCCGAGAGCGCGGGCGGGAAGGCGAAGCAGAAGGGCTTTCCCAATCCGCTCCACACCAGCCGCACCGTGAGGCCGCCGGCGCGCAGGGTCTCGCTGTAGTCGCGCGTGGGATCGCCCGACGCGACGACCTGGTCCAGCGGCCGGTAGGTGAGCGC
>JAYRQX010000358.1:0-4171 GCA_041910415.1 Acetobacteraceae bacterium
TCGGTGATGCGGATGGTCAGGTTGCCCTGCGCGATCGCGACCGTGGAGACCCGGACATTGGCGCCCATGACGATGGTGCCGGACGCCTCCTCGATGACCACGCGCGCGGGCTGGTCGGGCGTGATGCGCAGCTGTTCGATGTCGGCCAGGAAGCGCGAGGGGTCGCGCCCGTCGAGCGCGATCGCCACGGTCCGGGAATCGGTCACCGCGGCGCTCTGCCGCCGCGTCGCGCGGTTGATGACGGCGGCGACGCGTTGGGCTGTGGTGAAATCCGGATTGCGGAGCGCCAGCCGCACGCGGTCGCGGGCGCCGAAGGTGAAGGGGATCTCCCGCTCGACGATCGCGCCGCTGGCGATCCGCCCGGCCGTCGGCACGCCGCGGGTGACGGAGGCGCCCTGTCCGCGCGCCGCGATGGCGCCGGTCGAGACGCTGCCCTGCGCGACGGCATAGACCTCGCCATCGGCGCCCATCAGCGGCGTGACCAGCAGCGTGCCGCCCGTGATGTTGGTGGCGTCGCCGAGGGCCGAGACCGCGAGGTCGATGCGGCTGCCCGGCCGCGCGAAGGCCTGCAGGTTCGCGGTCACCATCACGGCGGCGACGTTGCGCGTGTCGAGCCGCGCCTCGTTGTCGCGGGTGTTGACGCCGAGCCGTTCGAGCATGCCGATCAGCGTTTGGCGCGTGAAGACGGCGCTGCGCAGCCGATCGCCCGTGCCGTTCAGCCCGACCACGAGCCCGTAGCCGACGAGCTGGTTGTCGCGCACGCCCTCGAAATCCGCGATGTCCTTGATGCGCACATCGGCCCGGGCGAGGCCCGCGAGCAGCGCCAGCAACAGCGCCAGCGCGGTGATCTTCGTCCTCCCGAAAGGAATGCCTGTCACCGTCACTCTCCCGGCCGGGCGCGCCGGGGCGGCAGATCCTTCCGGGCGGTGCCCGGTCCCTGCCGGGTGTGGTGCAAGCTTGCCGGATCGCAGGAAGGAAAGGGGCCATTATGCGCATCGACAGGGTGGCAGCCGGGGCGCCGGCCTCCGTGGGTCGGCGCCGGACAGGCCATGGCTTTCGCCTGCCCGACGGCCCCGGGCCGGCCGATTCCGGCATGGCGGGGGTCCAAGCCGCGGATGCCGCATCCGTGCTCGCGCTCCAGCAGGCCTCGGATCAGGCAGGACCGGCGCTGCCGCCTGGCCGTCGGCTGGATGCCGCACTCGACGGCCTCGCCCTGCTGCAACGCGCCCTTCTTGGCGAAGCCGTGGATCCCGCTGTTCTTGAGCAGATGGCGAAGCAGGCCGAGGCGTTGTCGGGGGATGAGCCGGGGCTGGGGGATGTTGCGGACGCGATCGGGCTTCGCATCCGCGTCGAACTCGCGCGGCGGCAGAAAATGGTGCGGAGCACCACGACAAAAGGATGAAATCTCGCGCCCGCTCAGGGCCTTGCGGACTTCCCCCCTTGTCTTCCGGTGCGGGCTCGTGATTTACGTCCGCCCGCGCTCGGGATCCCTGCCACCGACGCTGCGGGTCGGCAGGGAGCCTGGAGGGGATGGAAGAGACATGCTCGTCACGCTGCCGCCGGATTACCGACCCTCGGAGACCGAGGCGTTCATGAACCCGCTGCAGCTCGAGTATTTCAGACAGAAGCTGCTGCGGTGGCGCCAGGACCTGCTGCGCGAGGCCGGCGAGACCCTGAACAGCCTGGGCGAAGGCGGCATCTCGGAGCCCGACCTGACCGACCGGGCGAGCGTGGAGACCGACCGGGCGCTCGAACTCCGCACGCGTGACAGGGCGCGCAAGCTGATTTCCAAGATCGACCAGGCGCTGGAGCGGATCGAGAACGGCACTTATGGGTACTGCGAGGAATCGGGCGAGCCGATCGGGCTCCGCCGCCTCGAGGCCCGGCCCATCGCGACGATGAGCATCGAGGCGCAGGAGCGCCATGAGCGGATGGAACGCGTCCACCGCGACGACTGACCCCGGCGGCGTTCAGCCGAAGCGGGGCGGCGGATCGTCCAGCTCCGCCGGCACCACGGCGAGCGGATCGCGCGCGATCAGGCCCGGATCGTTCTCCGCGACGCGGCCCACACGGGCGGGCACCGGCCAGAAGGCCAGCAGCGAATCCTCGGCAGGCTTCAGCAGCGCGCGCAGGGCCGCGTCGTCGGACCCGGCCAGCCATGGGGCCCAGGCGTCGCGTGGCAGGATCACCGGCATGCGGTCATGCATCATCGCCTGCCGGCCGGCCGAGGCCGTGGTGATGACCGTATAGGTCCGCAGCCAGGCACCGTCGGGCTGCTTCCAGCCTTCCCATAATCCCGCGCAGACCATGGGCTCGCCCGATCGCAGCGCACAGGCGAAGGGCTGCTTGGATGTTCCCCCCGCGCGCCACTCGTAGAATCCGTCCATCGGCACCAGGCAGCGGCGCTTGCGGAAGGCGTCGCGGAAGGCGGGCTTCTCCGCCACGCCCTCGCTGCGCGCATTGATCATGCGCGCCCCGCCCGAGGCGTCCTTCGACCAGCTGGGCACCAGCCCCCAGCGCAGCACGTCCAGGTGTCGCGCACCGGTTTCGGGGTGACGGCGCACGACGAGGCCGTCCTGGGTCGGCGCGCGGTTGAAGGAGGGCGGCAGGTTGGGGACGGCGTTCACCGTCTCGAAATACCGCGCGACCTCACCCGAGCCCCGCTGCTGGAAATAGCGACCGCACATGATGTCTTATAGCCGCCCGGCACGCAGCCGCCACGGTGTGATCCGAATCCGCCCGTCGCGCAGCCGCCACACCAACCCTGCGCGCCGGGCGGACGGGGGACGCCTGTCCCCCGTGCCCCCTGATTCGCGGGCGGTTCGGGTCAGAACGGCACGATAATGTCCAGGATCTCCTGCCCATAGCGCGGCGCCTGGACGTCCGACATCGTGCCGCGGCCGCCATAGGAAATCCGCGCCTCCGCCAGCCGGTCGTGCCGCACCGTGTTGTCGGAAGCGATGTCCTGCGGCCGCACGACGCCCGCCAGGGTCAGGTCGCGCAACTCGCTGTTCACCCGCATCTGCTGGCGCCCCTGCACGACCATGTTTCCGTTGGGCAGCACCTGCAGCACGGTCGCCGCGATGCGCAGCGTGATGGTCTCCGCGCGCCGCAGCTCGCCGGTGCCGACATTGTTCGCGCTGCTGCTCGTGTCCACCATGCTGCTCGGGCTCAGCGTACTCGGGAAAACCCGCGGCACCGAGGCTTCCAGGCCCAGCATCGCCGGCATGCCCATGGCCTGAGCGTTGGTCCGCCCGCGCGTCGTCTGGTTGCGCAGTTCCGCCTCGTCCGTCACCGCGACGAGCACGGTCACGAGGTCGCCCACCTGCGCCGCGCGCTGGTCGCGCAGGAAGGTGCGGCTGCCCTGGCGCCAGAGGCTGTTGTCGAGCGGCGGCGGCGTCTGCGCGTTCGGCATCGGCATGGAGACGGGCCGCCAGCGCGGATCGGCGGTGGGATCCGTGATCGGCGCCAGCGGCGGCGGGTCGCCCACGCGCGACAGGCGTTCGATGCTGCCGCAGGCGATCAGCGGCAGGGCGCAGGCGAGGGGGATCAACAGTCGCGGCATGGCTCAGCGTCGTTCCACCGGCACCGCGCCCATGGCCACACGCACGCGGCCGGGCCCGATGACCTCGGCCTCGACGACCGAGCGCGAGGCGAGGTTCATGACGGGCACCATGGCCCCGCGCGGCGCCGCTTCCAGCGCGCGGCCCTGGGCGGTCAGGGCAAGACCCGGCGCTTCCAGCACCATCGTCACCGCGCCGTGCCGCTGCACGAGGTGCGGGGGGGTGACATCAGCGACATAGAGCGGCAGGTCGGTCGCGACGGGACGGCGGAGCTGCTGGCCGATCACCTGCTCCAGCCGCTCCGCCGCACCGGGGCGCACGCGCTCCGCGCGCAGCCGCAGCTGCCGGACATCATCCGGGCGCAGCACGTCACCGGCGGCCAGGCGGCGGGAGGCCACGATCACCGGCACGGTCGCCACGCCGCGCCCCACCAGCCGCAGGCGCTGGCTGGCGGCGCCGTCGGCGAGCACGGCCAGGATTGCCGAGAAGCGCTGGGTCTGCGGGTCGAAGCGGCGGATCGCCTCGATCTGGTCGTCGAACAGGTCGATGCGCAGCGGCGTCTCCGTGCCCATCGGGAACACGTCGAGCAGCGAGCCGCGCAGCGCGAA
>JAYRQX010000359.1:0-1734 GCA_041910415.1 Acetobacteraceae bacterium
ATCGATGCCGGCGCGAAGCGGATCGCCGGGGAGTACGGCGCGAGCGTGCTGACGCAGGACGCGACCGGCGGCCACACCGCGGCCGTGGCGGGGGCGGCGCGGCATCTCGCCGCGGCCGGCGCGGCCGGGATGCTGGCGCTTCCCGGCGATATCCCGCTGGTCACGCCGGCCGACATCGCTGCGGTGCTGGAAGCACATGGCGCGGCCCCGGCCTTCACCATCGTCCCGGCCTGGGATGGGCGCGGCTCGAACGCGGTGCTGTGCTCGCCGCCGGGTCTGGTGCCGCTCCAATTCGGCGACGACAGCTTCCGCCCGCACCTCGCCAGGGCGCGGGCGCTGGGCCTCACGCCCTCGGTGCCGCACCTGCCGGGCATCGCGCTCGATATCGACACGCCGCGCGACCTCGCCGCCTTTCTCGACACCTCGTCCTCGGGGCGGACCGCGGCGCTGCTGCACGCCAATGGCTTCACCGGCGGTGACGCGACCGGCAGGAGATCGGCATGAGCCTCGACCCGATCCTCGCACGGGCCATCGCCGGCTCGCCGCCGGACGACGAGGAGGCGCTTGCGCTGGCCGACCACGCCACGCTGCCCGCGCTGATGCAGGCCGCCGCGACGATCCGCGACCACGGTCACGGCCCGCTCGTCACCTATTCACGGAAGGTCTTCATTCCGCTGACGCGGCTCTGCCGCGACGTCTGCCGCTACTGCACCTTCGCCCAACGGCCCGGGCGCGGCGGAGCGGCCTATCTTTCCCCCGACCAGGTGCTCGCGATCGCGCGGGATGGCGCGCGCGCCGGTTGCAAGGAGGCGCTGTTCACCCTCGGCGACAAGCCGGAACTCCGCTACCCCGCGGCACGCAGGGCGCTCGACACGCTCGGCCACGAGAGCACGCTGTCCTATCTGCATGCGATGGCCGCGCTGGTCCTGCGCGAGACCGGCCTGCTGCCGCATGTCAATGCCGGCGTCATGACCACGGCAGACATCGCCGCGCTGCGCAGCGTCTCGGTATCGCAGGGCCTCATGCTGGAGAGCGCGTCGCCACGGCTCTGCGCACCCGGCGGGCCGCATCACGGCTGCCCCGACAAGCGCCCGGAGGCGCGGCTGGAGACCATCCGGCGCGCCGGCGAGGCACGAGTGCCCTTCACCTCCGGCATCCTCATCGGCATCGGCGAGACACGGCGCGAACGCATCGAGGCGCTGCTGGCGCTGCGTGCGCTGCACCGCCACTCCGGGCACCTGCAGGAGATCATCATCCAGAATTTCCGCGCCAAGCCCGGGACCGCGATGGCCACGGCACCGGAGCCCGCGGTCGAGGATCATCAATGGACCATCGCGGTCGCACGCGTGATCCTTGGCGCGGAAATGAGCCTCCAGGCGCCGCCCAATCTCAGCCGCGGCGGCCTCGCGGGGCTGATCGAGGCCGGCATCGACGATTGGGGCGGGGTCTCGCCGGTCACGCCCGACCACGTCAACCCGGAGGCGCCCTGGCCGATGATCGAGGCGCTGGCGCACGAGACGGCGGGGGCGGGCAAACGGCTGACCGAACGCCTGGCCATCTACCCGCGCTATGCCGTGCAGGGCGAGCGCTGGCTCGATCCCGCGCTGCAGACACCTGTCCTGCATCGGATCGACGCGGACGGGCTGGCGCGGCCGGATGGCTGGACGGCCGGCGTCAGCGTCACGCCGCCGCGGCCGACGCCCACGCCGCATCCGGCGACCGCTGCCGCGCTGC
>JAYRQX010000360.1:0-1650 GCA_041910415.1 Acetobacteraceae bacterium
AGGCTTTGACTCGTGCCGAGGCCGCGAATGCGGCCCGCTCGCGGTCGGCTGTGCCGATCCGCCGGTCATGCGGACAGCATGCCTTCGGCATGACGGTCCGGCGAGCCAAGCAAACCGGAGGTTTGCGCCCGGCGCATGAGAGTCAGCAAAGATGAATACCAACGGTCGAAGCATTCGACCGTTGGTATCATATGCCTGCGCCGCGCAAGGCCGTTGTCGAGCTTTGCAGGAAGCTGCTGCCGGAGACCACCGACCGGCGCAGGATGGTGCACCGGAACCGGGTCGGCTTCGACAATATCGCCAGGGATCACGGCCAGGGCCCGCAGCCCGGCGATCCCATCATCATCCGCGGCGGCTACTGGAAGGACAGGACGATGGGCGTGCACAACCTGGACAGCGCGCACATCATGGTGCTGCTCGAAGTGGTCTCGACCACGCCGAGCAGCGTGACATGTTGCGCGGCGCGCGGCCTCTGGACGCTCACGGGCAAGACCGCGACGGTGGATCGGGACGATGGCACGCCGACCACCGGCAACACCGGCACCATCACCCGCGTCATGAAGGCCGGGTATCCGCCCAGGGGCGTGCCGGACCGGGTGACGCCGAACTGGATGGTGGGGTAGGAAGCGCGCCTCGGCGCCGGTGCGGCGCCAGGAGGTCCGCATGTACAACCCGCCCGCCTTCCGCGACGAGGATCGCGACAGCCTGTTCGCCACCATCCGCGCCGCGCGCCTGGCGCTGCTGGTGAGTGCGGGTGCCGAAGGCGAGGTGCCGGATGCGACGCATCTGCCCCTGACGCTCGCGCCGGAGGAAGGCCCCCATGGCACGCTCTACGGCCATGTCGCCAGGGCCAATCCGCACTGGCAGGGGCTCTGCCGCGCCGGACGCGCGCGCGCGATCTTCACGGGACCCGAGGCTTACGTCTCCCCCTCCCTCTACCCTGGGAAGAGGGAACACGGCCGCGTCGTGCCCACCTGGAACTACGTGGCGGTCCACGCGCTCGGCACGGTCGAGGTGGTGGAGGATGCTGCGCGGCTGCACGCGATCGTCTCGGCGCTGACCGACCGCCACGAGGCGCCGCGCGCCGAACCCTGGGCGGTGACCGATGCGCCCGAGGATTTCGTGCGCGGCCAGCTCAAGGGCATCGTCGGACTCGTGCTGCGGATCGAGACGCTGATCGGCAAGCGCAAGCTCTCGCAGAACCGCGCGGCGGAGGATCGCGCGGGCGTGGTGGAGGGCCTCGGTGCCAGCGCCGACCCGCGGGACCGCGCGGTCGCCACGATCATGCGCGTGGGCTGACGGCGTTCAGAGCACGTCGAGCGCGATGCCCTCGGGCGCCGGCACATCGCCGGCGACGCGCGGGGCGAGCCAGGCAACCAGGCTCGGCCCGTGCCCGCGCTGCGGCGGCTGAAGGTCCACGCGTGCCTCGATGAGCGGTGCCTCCTCACCCTCCCGATACGGCGCGAGCCAGGCTTCCAGTCCGCGCCGCACCGCCTCGGGCGAGGCCCCACCCCGGCGGAGCCGCAGCCCCAGCACGGTCAGCGCCTGGGCGAAGCGGCCGGTCGCGAGCACATGGTCGAGCTGCGTCCGCGCCGCGCCCAGCCGGGTCGCGAGGTCCCGGTCGTAGCGTTTCGGCGCGTGCGCGGTCGG
>JAYRQX010000361.1:0-10672 GCA_041910415.1 Acetobacteraceae bacterium
AGGCGCGGGATCGAAGGGCGGCAGCGGCGCGTCGCCGGCGCCCACCATCACGGCCACGTCAACGTGAAGGCGCAGGAAATCCTCGGACTTGCCGAAAAAGCCGCCGCCGATCGGCACGGCCTGTTCCGCCGTGCGTGTGGCACCGACGCGGATCAGGTTCTCGCCGGCCACCAGCCCGTTCGTCGGGTCGTATTCCACCCAGCCGGCGCCGGGGATGTAGATCGCGCACCAGGCATGTGTCGCACCGCCGCCCACCACGCCCGTGCCGCCGGCATCGTAGAGGTAGCCGCTGACGAAGCGCGCCGCGAGCCCGAGGCTGCGTGAGGCCTCCATCATCAGCAGCGTGAAGTCGCGGCACGTCCCCCGCCCGGTTTCGAGCGTGACCGCCGGGCTGTTCGTGCCTTCGGCATCGCGCGCCTCATAGGTGAACTCGTCGCGGATCGCGCGCGTCATGGATTCCAGCATCGCGAGCGTGCGCGTCGCACCGCCCTGGGCCAGGAAGCGCCGCGCCCAGGCATCCACGCGGCGCTGCGGATCGGGCAGGTGCCGCTCGCGCAGCCGGGCGAGATCAGGCGCCTCCTCCGCGGCGTAGGAGAAGGGGAAGATCTCGACGCTGGGATCGACGGTCGCGCGTGGCAGTTCCGGCCCGGCCGGGTAATGCGTGAGATCGAGCTCCGACGCGATGTCGAGGTGATCGGTGCGGGCGTCGTTGTCCCAATCCACCAGGCACACCGAATTGCCGAACACGTCGTGCGCCCAGCGTGTGGCCCGCGGCGTGGGGGAGATCACCAGCGTCGCCTCATGCAGGCGAAGGTCGTGGCTGTCCCGCGGCCGCACCATCAGCCGGTGCTGCGTCAGCCCCACCGGGGCCCGGTACTCGTAACGAGTGACATGCCGGACGCGGATCCGCGCCATGGGGAGGGTCCTCCGAGTCGGCTCCTATAGCCGAAGCCCGGCAGGACGGGCACCCCGGCACTCGGCGCAGCAGGCCGATGCCGCGGAGCAAGGCGTCCCTTGCGCGCTGATCGGCCGCCATGCGCGCATGGTGACATCCGCCGTGCCAGGATAGCGGTGCGCCGGCTGCCGTGTCCGGTGGGCCATAGCGACATGAATCTCGTTGGTGGCGGCGCCGGGGCAGGCTTCCTCCAGCCTCGCCCGCAGCGCGAGCGGCAGGCCCGCCGGGGCCGGAACGCGGCATCGATCCACGCCGCCTGCCAGCCGGCGCAGTCGGGCGATCGCCGGCCCTTGTCGCGGCGCGCCCGCCCGATGGGAGGACATAGACAGAAGACGCGGCGCGGCGGGACGCTCAGGCCGCGCCTGATTCACGCAGCAGCGTCCAGAAACCGGCTTTGCGAGCATGGGCGGCGCGCATGCGCACCGCGAAGGCTTCATGGGTTTCAAATGCCGCATAGTCGGCGATGAGGGGGGCCAATGATGCACACTCGGCCAGATGCCTGACGGCGTGCTTGTAGCGCTTCGACTTCGCCCGATCGAGCGTGTCCTCGATCATGGCGCGCCGGAGCACTGTCGCAGCGAGAGGAGATGCGCCCTCCAGCCACCGCGCCGCTGGATCGAGAAGATAGTACAGATTGCCGTCCACCTCGGCATGACGTTCCAGAACCAGCCTCGTCGCGTATCGGACCTCCGGCCACTCCTGGAAGAAGGCCAATGCAGTGGAGAATTTTCTGAACCGCAGAGCATGGTCCATCGCCCGCTCCGTGGCGAGCACGTCCTCGAAATCCGGCAGTGCCTTCAGATAGACCCGCAGGCGATCGATCGCCAGCCAATCCTCGAACGCCTTCCATCGCAGGCGCTGGGCGTGCTCTGCCTGCCCTGTGGCAGCCAGGGCGTCGATGTAGGCCGTCTCCCATGCGGCGTCGGGGTGTTCCGAGCGCAACAGGTCGAGATCATCGTCGGCCGGTTCTCGCCGGGCGCGGGGCACTGGCCTTGCCGCTTCCAGCATGGCGAGCGCCTCGGGAGCACGGCCCGCGCCAACAAGGCGCTTTCCGATGGCGGCGGCGATGGCGGGGCGCGTGCGATCTTCGGTGGGCACCGTGGCGATGTAGGCATCCACGTCGCCCTCGCCGTCCGCGATGTCCTGCAGGGCACGCCGTATCGCCCAGCCTTTCGTGTCGAAGCGGTCCTTCGGGCTCCGTTTCGGCAGAGCCGCCAGCAGGCGCGCCCGCAGCGCGGCCACGCCCGATTTGCCCAGTGCCGTGAAGACCGCCGGCACGATTTCGTCGAACTCTCCGTAGTCGTTCGTGGTCACTGCCGTGACGACACGTTCCGCAAGCGCCTGCGGGTCCGGCTTTGCCGTGGCAACCAGCTTTCCGAGATTCTGACATGCCGTCCGAAAGACCGCGCCGACTGAGCCATTGCTGTCGTCGACCCGGTTCAGGATCGGCTCGGCCAGCGCCATGAAGCGCCACATCAGATCGACCGCCAGATCAGGGCGCATGCTGCCGACCCGATCCACGATCATCATCCGGGTCAGGTCGAGGTCCCGGGCGAATTCGGGGCGGCGCTGCCAGTCAATGAAGGATCGGGCCGAGCGCAGCGTATTCATTCGCCTGGTGATCTCGGCCGCGATGACGTCGCCTCCCTCCTCCCCCGCCAACTCCAGCCGGAGGCGGCGCTTGATGGCGGGTTGCCCGGCGGCGAGTTCGATCAGGATCGCGGCCAGTCGCTCGGGGCCTAGCGACACGAGGTTTTCGGTCGTCACGGTCTTCCTCGAGGCCATGGCCAGGTCGCTCCCCCGGAATGGTCGTCACGCGTTCCGTTGCTCGCCACGCGCAGCCTAGCGGCCTCAGCCTCGAGAGCAATTCAGCCCTGCATTCCAGACCGTGGGCGCAGACCATCCCCCACCGATCGGGCGGCATGCGGCACGGGCGCTGCTCAGCGCCGATATCGACCCGGGGGCGGTCGTGGGCGAGCATGGTGGGTGGCAGCCGGCCCCGGAACGCGGCGCATCCGGCGACGACCCCTTCAGCCCTCGAGGCTCCAACGTCAACCTCGCAGTCGATCCTGCCGCGCGCGACCCGATCAGCGGAACCACGGCGCACCGCTCTGGCCGCTGCGAGATCGTGCGAGCCATGTAGGGAGGCGATGCCCGGGCGCCTCGCGCCGGCGCGCGTGCCAGGCGGAGCCTGGCGTCACGCCGGTGTCGCCCAGGCCTCCACGATGTCCTTCGAGTCCTTCACGATCGTCAGCCGCGACAGGAACGACATCGCCTCCGCGTGATGCGCCTTGACCATCGGGCCCACGCAGTCGCGCGGGACGACGACGAAGAAGCCGAGGTTCACCGCATGCCAGGCGGTCGGCAGGATCCCGACCTCGGTCGCCAGGCCAGTGTGGATGATCGTGCGGATCCCGTGGGTTCGGAGCAGATACTCGAGCGGGGTGCCGATGAAGGCATCGGTACGCATCTTGGGAATGACGATCTCGCCAGGCTTCGGTGCGAGCTCGTCGCGTGTCTGCCAGCCATGCGTGCCGTAGTGGCTGTTCTCCAGCCGCCAGCGCTGCGCCGGGTCGCTGGCGATCGCCCAGTTGTCGCGGATGCGCGGGTCGGTGAAGGTGCCGATGTTGGGCAGGTTGGTGTACTGCGTGTACATCACCCGCACGCCCTTGGAACGCGCCGCGTCAAGGAAGGCCGCAATCGGCCCCAGCAGCTCCGTCACGTCGATGCGCCGGCCGTCGCGCGCGAACACGCCATCGGGTCCGGTGTTGTCGTTCTGGATGTCGTGCATGATGACGACCGTGTGCGCCGGATCGACGATCTCCGGCAGGGTCTCCGGGATCTGTCGGCCTTCCCATGTCAACATGGCTCGCTGCTCCTTCGCTGATTCGCGCGATCGGCGTGCGACGCTAGCAATGCGGCAGGATCGGGCTCAACGAAAGTTTCTCCCGGGGTGATGGCTTAGGCATTCTACTGGGATGCGGCGGCGAGCCCGCCGGGTGCGCGCGGCCGGCGGTTTCCGTCCCCCTGTCGGGCGGCTATCCTCCCCGCTCTCTGCGACGATCGGGCGTCGGTCACGCCGACGCATCAGATGACGAGGGAGGACCGATCATGGCTGGCTACTGGATCGTGAGGGCATCACAGGTGACGGACCAGGAGGCGCAGCGCGGCTACGGCGCGGCCTGGGCGCCGCTCGCGGAGCGCTACGGCGCGAAGGTGATCGCCGGACCGGCGCGCATCGCGACGAAGGAAGGAGAGTCCGTCGCGCGCGCCTTCATCGTCCGCTTCGAGTCCTATGAGCAGGCCGTCGCCTGCTACGAGGACCCCGCCTATCAGGCAGCCGCGGCGCTCGGGAAGAAGGCATCCGCGCGCGACCTGGTCATCCTCGAAGGCCCCTGAACGCGCGGCGGACGGTCAGGCCTCGGCGGCGGCGCGTTCTTCCGCGACGCTGACCAGCGCCAGTTGCGGTGCGCGGGCGGCCATGATCGCCAGCGCCCGCTCGTGCGCCTCCGGCGTCTTCGCGGCGCAGGCATCGGCGATCACGCGCACCTCCGCGCCGCCATCCACCGCGGCCAGCGCGGTCGCCAGCACGCAGCAATCGGTCGACACGCCGCACAGGGTGATTGCATCCGTGCCGACCGCGCCGCGCAGCGCGTCCCATTTCGAGAACATGTGGCTGGCGACGCTGCGATGCGCCCGCCAGGGCTCGACCACGTCCCACAGCCAGCTCGCCCTGTCGTCCAGCGCGAAGGGCCATTTCCGGTAGTAGGCGTGCCAGCTCCCGCTCGGCCGCGCGGGCGGGACGAAACGCGTGAACAGGACCCGCTCGCCGTAGAGCGGCACGATCGCGGCGATCGACTGCGTCACCTCGGCCAGGCCGGGCGTGAACCAGGGGCTCTCGGCATGCGCGAAAGCCGGTTGCAGGTCGATCACCGCCAGCCAGCGCTGCGGTCCCGTCGCGGCGGTCAATGCGGCGCCGGCAGCGAACGCGCGAGGAAGGCGCGCGCGCGGGAATCCCGGGGATTCGACAGCACCTGGGATGGCGGGCCCGATTCGATGATGAGCCCGTCGGCCATGATGGCCACCAGGTCGGCAACCTCGCGGGCGAACCCCACCTCATGCGTCACCACGATCATGGTCATGCCGGTCGCGGCGAGCGACTTCATCACATCCAGCACCTCGCCGACCAGATGGGGGTCGAGCGACGAGGTCGGTTCGTCGAACAGCATCACCTTGGGCTCCATCGCCAGCGCCCGCGCGATGGCCACGCGCTGCTGCTGGCCACCGGACAGGTGGCGCGGATAGCTCGTCGCCTTGTCGGCCAGCCCGACGCGCGCCAGCAACTCCTTGGCGCGCTGCACCGCCGCGGCACGCGGCACCCGCTTCACCCGCACCGGTGCGTCGATGACGTTGTCGAGCACCGTCATGTGCGGGAACAGGTTGAAGTCCTGGAACACCATGCCGATCTCGGCGCGCTGGCGGCACAGGGCGCGCTCGGAGATCTGGTGAAAGCGGCCGTCGCGCTCCTCGCAGCCGATGCTGACGCCATCGACATAGACGACGCCGCTGTCATTCGCCTCCAGCGCATTGATGCAGCGGAGCAGGGTGCTCTTGCCGGCTCCTGACGGCCCGAGCAGGCAGACGACCTGTCCCTTCTCGGCGGTGAAATTCACTCCCTTCAACACCTCGTTGCGGCCGCGCGTCTTCCAGACATCGACGATGCGGACCATCGGGGTGCGGCGCCCGGCGCCCTCGGCTTGCTGCCCGGTGGTCATGGTGACGGTCCGATCTCCCCGGTGGTGCGCCCACGCGCGGCGGCGCGGCCCGGTGGGCGCGCGGGTTGGCGAAGGGTGGGCGGCGACGCCCGGAACTGGTCGAGCACCCAGGCCTCGAAGAGCCGCACTTCCTCGCGTTTCTCCCGCTCGGCCACGACGACGTAGTAGGCGCCCTGGGTCTGGATCGCGCCCTGCAGCGGACGGATCAGCGTGCCCTGCTTCAGCAGCGCGTCGGTCAGCAGGGTCCAGCCGAGCGCCACGCCCTGCCCTTCGCAGGCCGCCTGCAGCAGCAGCGAAAGATGGTTGAACCGGATGCAGGAATGACGGTGGCCGCGGACGCCGTGATGGGCGAACCACAGCGCCCAGGACGTGACGGTCGCGCGGTCGTGCTCGAGCATCAGCAGGGTCTCGTCGAGCAGATCCCTCGGTTCGGACAATGGCGGCCGTCCCTTCAGGTAGCTCGGACTGCACACCGGGAACACGTCGCCCTCCTGCAGTCGCGAGGCGCGGAATCCCGGCCATACGCCACGGCCGAAGACGATGCCGACATCGACGCTGTCGGCCACCACGTCGAAGCCCAGCTCGCCCGCCGTGATGCTGACGTCGATCTCCGGATGCCGGCGGCGGAACTCCTGCAGGCGCGGCACGAGCCAGAAGGTCGCGATCGCCGTGGTGGTGCCGATGGCGACGGCTGGCTTCCGCGCCGCACGGATTTCATCCACGCCCGCCGCCACGCACTCGAATCCCGACCGCACCGAGCGGTACAGAAGCTTTCCCTGATCGCTCAGGCTGAGTCCCCGATTGCTGCGGAAGAACAACGTGACGCCCAGCTCCTGTTCGAGCGAACGGACCTGCTGGCTGACGGCCGATTGCGTGACCTTCAGCTCGCTGGCGGCGGTCGTGAAGCTGCGATGCCGCGCCGCCGCCTCAAACGCCACTAATCCAGCCAAACGAGGAAACTGGCCGTGGACCCGGCTCATCTCTCCTCCAACCATGCTGCGTCAGCACAGGCCGCGAAGCTAACAGCCTGTTCCGACACGAGTCCAGCGTCGCCGCGCGCCGGCGCGAAGCGATTATGCGCGATGCGATCCACCCTCAGCGCAGCTTGGGCCCGACCCCTCCGGAACCTGTTGTTGACCTGGGCTGTCGGATCGATGACCGTTTTGGCCAGGAGGTTGTTCGATGCGCGGCGCCGTCATTCTGCCCTGCACGATGATCGACGCTCCCGGCTCCCGGCTGCGACGGAGCCCGGCTTCGCGCCGCGGCGACGCTGTCGCGATCCCGCTCCCCTCCGGCGATCCCCCTTAGCGAAGGAGTGCGCTGAATGCCGATGGTTTCGGTGTGGATGTACGAAGGCCGCACGCTCGATCAGAAGCGCGAGCTGGTCCAGGGCATCACCGATGTCGTCACGCGCGTCACGGGCGTCTCCGCCGAGGGCGTGCATGTCGTCATCGAGGAGAAGAAGCGCGAGAACTGGTCGATCGGCGGCAAGCTCTGGCCCGATCGCCAACCGAAGAAGTAGCGCGGCCGGCGATCCGGCCCGCTTCGCGTCCCGCTGAATCCCGATCCCGCGACGGTGGTGAGATGAGCCTGTCCCTGGGTGTCCTGCTGGCGGACGACTACACCAGCGCGGAGCTGATGGAACTCGGCATGCTCGCCGAGGAGCTGGGCTATGACGGCTTCTGGTACGTCGATGTCCGGTTCTCCCGCGAATGCTATGTCGGGCTTGCCTCCATCGCGACGCGGACCAGTCGCATCAAGCTCGGCACCGGCGTCACCGACCCCTATTCGCGCCATCCCGCCATCACCGCGGCGTCGATCGCGACGCTCGACGAATTGTCCGGCGGGCGCGCCGTCCTCGGGATGGGGCTTGGCGGTACCGGCTTCAAGGAACTCGGCTTCGAGAAGACGCTGCCCATTGCCGCGCTGCGCGAATCCATCGGCGTGATCCGCCGGCTCTGGCGGGGCGAAAGGGTCAGCCTTCAGGGCAAGGTGACGCGGATCGAAGGCGGGCGGCTCACCTTCACGCCGCCGCGATCAGACATTCCCGTCTACATCGCGACCCAGGGCGAACAGATCAGCCGCCTCGCCGGCGAGATCGCCGACGGTGTGCTCGTCGCCAACACGGCGACGCCCCAGGCGCTGGAATTCTACATCGGCCAGATCATGAGCGGCGCGGCCAAGGCTGAGCGACCGCCCGGCAGCGTCGACATCAACCTGCGCTGGGAGGTCTCGATCTCCGCGAACGAGAAGGAGGCCGAGCGCGTGATGCGCCGGCGCCTGGCCCAGCGCATGATCAACTCCTATCCGAACTGGGGCTTCCTGAAGACGCTCGGCGTCGAGGCGCCGGCCGAGTTTGCCGCCATCGCGGCGAAGAAGGACCCGGCGCTGCTCGACGCCGCGATCGAGGCCCTGCCGATGGCGGTCGTGGATGCGAGCATGCTGTCCGGCAGCCCCGAGCGCGTGGCATCGCTCATCGCAGGGCTGCTGCGGCCCGAGGTGACGGGGGTCACCATCCGCCCCCATCCCTGCCCGGGCACGAGTGTCGCCGACATGCTTCGCTCCTTCGCGAAGGAGGTCATGCCTATGGTCGAACGCCAGCGGTGCGCGTCGGGATGACATGCCGTCGCCGCCGGCGCTCCGCGGGCGCATGGGATCGGTGCCGGCGCCAGGCGATGCGCCGGCCAGGCAGGAGTTTGGGCAACCCGGACAGCGGGAGAGGGAACAGATGAGGTTCGTTGCACCCCGGCGGCGCTTCGGCATGGCGCTTGCCTCCACCGCGTTCACCGCTTCGACCTGGATGTGGCGCGCCGGCGCCGCGCGCGCGGCTGAGGTGGTCCCACCCGCCCGCGCCGCCTTGCCGGAGGCGATCCGCACCGCCGGCCTGCTCCGCGTGGCGACCTCGCTGCAATGGCCGCCCTTCGGCTATGCGACCGATGCGGGCGAGCCTGATGGCATCGATATCCGCCTGATCCGTGTGCTGGCCGAGAAGTTGGGCCTGCGGGTGGAGTTCGAGAATGTGCGCTTCCCCACCATCGTGCCCGGCGTGGCGAATGGCCGGTTCGACATCGGCGCCAATTCGCTGAGCCGCACGCCCGAGCGCGAGCAGGTGGTGAACTTCGTCGTCTATTTCCGCAGCCAGCTCGGGCTGCTGATTCGCCGCGGCGTGACCGGCCTCGACGTGAACAACCTCTGCGGCCGCACGCTCGCGATGACCCAGGGCAGCTCCCAGGTGGCGGTCGCGCAGATGCTGTCGGATCGCTGCGTCCGGGGCGGCCAGCGCGAGATCGCGATGATGTTCTTCCCGAACAGCGCCGACACCTACCTGGCGGTTGGCAACGGCCGTGGCGACGGGTTCCTGACCGGCAAGGCCAACGGCCTTTGGATCGCCCGGCACAACAACAGGCTGTTCATGACGGAGAGTACGCTGCCCGAGACGGCGTCGCTCGCAGGGATCGTGGTGGGCCGGGAGAACGCGGCGCTGCGGGAGGCGCTGATCCTCGCCATGGAGAGCGCGATCGCGGATGGCAGCTATCGCCGCATTCTCGAGGAGTACGGCGTGGCGGACGGTGCGCTCACCGCCGCCGAGGTGCGCAACCCGCCGGCCAATTGAGCCGGCGGCGCCGCATCGCGAGGGAGCCACCCATTAGAGGCTGGGAACGAGGACGGGCATGACTGGCCGCAACACCGGCACCGGCGGAGCGATCGGTGCCGCCGAACGCATCAGGATCATTCCCGGCACGCCCTGGGGGCGCTGGATCGGCGCCGTCTTCGTCGCCGTCTTCGTCGCCTGGGTGTTCTACCAGGTGCTGACGAATCCGGGCTTCCAGTGGGAGATCGTCGGCCGCTACATGCTGCATCCGCGCGTGCTCGAAGGCGTCGCCATGACGATCGAGCTCACCGCACTCGTCATGGTGGGCGGCACGGTCATCGGCATCGCCATCGCGCTGATGCGGCTGTCGGACAACCCGATCCTGACCCTCTGCGCGCATGGCTATGTGTATTTCTTCCGCGGCGTGCCGGTGCTGGTCCAGCTCGTCTTCTGGTACAACCTCGCCTCGCTCTTCCCGGAGATCTCCCTCGGCATCCCCTTCGACGGGCCGAAGCTCTGGTCGATTTCCAGCACCGTCGCGATCTCCTCCTTCGTGGCTGCGATGCTCGGGCTCGGCCTGAACGAAGGCGCCTACATGGCCGAGATCGTGCGTGCCGGCATCCTCTCGGTCGATCCGGGCCAGAGGGAGGCGTCCAAGGCGCTCGGCCACCGGCCGTCGCAGACCTTCTTCGTCGTCGTGCTGCCCCAGGCGATGAAGGCGATCGTGCCGCCGACCGGCAACCAGGTGATCGGCATGCTGAAATTCACTTCGCTCGCCAGCATCGTGGCGCTGCACGAGCTCATGCACGCGGTCGAGAGCATCTACACGCGGACGTTCGAGACGATCCCGCTGCTGATCGTCGCGGCGCTGTGGTACCTCATCATGGTGAGCATCCTGTCCATCGTGCAGTATTTCATCGAATCGTACTACTCGCGCGGCTGGAAGGATCAGCGCATGGAAGGGCCCGCGGGGATCTGAGCTATTCGGCGGGCACCGGCATCCGCCGCGGATCCGTCGAACGCAGCGCTGAGAGTTCCGGCGCCATGAAGGAGGCGGCGATGCGCTCCGCCGCCGCGTCGGCGTAGAGCGTGGTGCGCTGCCGCGGCGACCGTCCGATCGCGGCGATGGCCGCCTCCATCCGCTCCGGCGCCATCTCCTCGCCATGCGTGGCGCCGGCGGCGCGGGTGATGGTCTCGTTCATCAGCGTGCCGCCGAGGTCGTTCGCGCCGGCCTGCAGGCAGGCCTTGGCACCTTCCAGCCCCATCTTGACCCAAGAGGTCTGGATGTTGGGAATCACGGGATGCAGCGCGAGGCGCGCGACGGCGTGCATCAGCAACGCCTCGCGATAG
>JAYRQX010000362.1:0-9346 GCA_041910415.1 Acetobacteraceae bacterium
GGCATCCGGCCCGCTCTCCCTGATGCGCGCCATCCTCAACATCCGGCGCGAGGTGATCGAGCCCGCGCGCGCCGGCACGCTGACGGCGCTGTGGGAGCAGGCGCTGCGCGTGGACCATCACCTGTCCGTCGAGGTACAGGTGGGCGGCGCGCGCCGCGCCGCGCGCATGGCGACGAAGTCCTGGCGCGACCCCGGCGTGCTGCGCTTCATCCGGCTGAAGGAGGAAGGCGGCCTCTGGACCGCCAACAACTCCGTCATGGTGGATGCCGAGTTCTGGTTCCGCGTGCGCGAAGGCGACGACGCCGACCCGCTGACCCGCCACGCCCGCGCGATCTTCGAGGAAGCGACGCGTTGCGCCTATGTCAACGGCGAGCCGGGCTTCATCAATGGCGACCAGCTGGAAGACCACCGCACCGGCACGGCGCGCGAGAAGCCCGTGCACAGCGATGGCCGCGATGTCCGCAGCCAGCGCTACCAGGTGAATTTTGCCAGTGCCCTGATGGCCGATCTGTCGAAGCGTGCGGCGGAATCGCACTTCCCGGTCACCACGAACCCCTGCGGCGAGATCGTGCTCCACGTCACCGGCGGCTACTGCGTGATCGGCGACTTCGCGCCGCTGCTGGCCTGCCCGGTGCCACTCGACCAGGTGCTGCCGGGGATCGTGGATGACGAGACCGCGGCGCAATGGGATGCGCGGGTGGAGGATTCCGTCCGTCTCGGCGTGCGCTTCCTGATGCGCGCGAACCTGATGGATGCGCTGTATTCCGAGGAAGTCCGGCGCACCAACCGCATGGGCATCGGCCCGACGGGCCTGCACGAATATGCCTGGATGCGCTACGGCCTCGGCTTCGACGACCTGCTGGACGAGGGGAAGTCCGCCGCGTTCTGGGCGATGCTCGACCGCCTCTCGCGCGCGGCGAAGGAGGAAGGCGACAGCTACGCACGGGAGCTCGGCCTGACCGCGCCCTTCACGGTCACGACGGTGAAGCCCGCGGGCACGACCTCCAAGCTGTTCGGCCTGACCGAGGGCGCGCATCTGCCGGCGCGCCGCCAGTACCTCCGCTGGGTGCAGTTCAAGGGCACGCGCGACGACGAAGGCCGCTGGGCGAAGGACAGCGACCCGCTGCTGGCGGAATCCGAGGCGCGCGGCTATCCGATCCGCACGCTGGCATCCTTCCCCGGCATGTCGATCGTCGGCTTCCCGACCCTGCCGCTGATGCAGCGCCTTGGCGCCGGCGATCGCGTGGTGACGGCGCCGGAAGCTTCGCCCGGGCAGCATTATCGCTGGCTGTCGCTGCTGGAACGCCACTGGATCGGCGCCGAGCGCGGCAACCAGGTCAGCTACACGCTCAAGGTCTTCACGCACGAACACGATTTGGAGGCTTTTCGACGCATCGTGCTGGAGCAGCAGCCGGAGGTGCGCTGCTGCGCGGTGCTGCCGAGCCGGCCGGACAACGAACTCGGCTACGAATACATGCCGGAGGAAGAGGTAACCTTCGCGCGCTTCGCCGAGATCGTCGAAGGCATCAGCGACCCGTCACTGCACGAGGCCGTGGATCTGGCCGCGCTGCAATGCGCGAGCGGGGTGTGCCCGATCTAGGGTCTGTCGGGGCGAACGACTTGGCGGGCGGGCGCTGCGGCGCCCGCCCGTGTCGTTTCAATCCACCTTCACGCCATACACGGTGCGCGCTGCAGACGGGCTCACCAGCCCGTCCTCGACATCGCGCTTCACCAGCGCCGCGTCGCGCGCCTTCGGGTCGCCCATGCCGCCGCCGCCGGGCAGCTTCAGCAGCAGCCGCTTGCCCTTCGGGATGATCTGGAAGCCCTTTGTCCGCAGCACCGTGCCGTTGGGGTCATTGAATCCGACCCAGCCCGGCGCGCCGGCGCCGCCGCCGTCGCGGCCCCTGGGCGGGTTCGCGACACGATCAAAAATCGCGTTCACGGCGAACTCCGCATCGCCCTTCGCGCCGATCTCCATCACCTGGCCGAAGCCGCCGCGGGTTTTTCCCGCCCCCGCCGTGTCCGGCAGGATCTGCTTCTGCCAGAAGATCACCGGCGCGACGTTCTCGGTCGCCTCCACCGGCATGGTGCGGACGCCCGAGGGGAAGGCCGTGCCGTCGAGACCGTCCTTGGTCGGCCGCGCGCCGGTGCCGCCGGAGTTGAAGGTGATGATCTCGAAATCCTCGGTCTCGGCGGCCTGCCCGCTGACCTGGGACCCACCGCGGAGCGGCGGATTCCACAGCGCGGAGGAGCCTTCCGCGTTCACGCGCCCCGGGATCGCCTGGTGCAGGCAACCCATCATCAGATCAGGCAGCAGCTGGCCGATGACGTGGCGCACGCTGACCGGATAGGGCCGCGGCGTGTTCAGGATGCAGCCTTCCGGGATCTCCATCTGGAAGGGCGAGAGCGAGGCCCAGTTGTTCGGCACCTCCGGCGCCACGACGCATTTGATGCCGAAGCAGGAATAGGCGCGGCAATAGGCCGGGGGCACGTTGATGCCGCGGCCGGAGAAGCCGCTGGTCCCCGCATAGTCCACGACGATCCGGTCGGCGTGGATCGTCATCGCCGCCTTCAGCGTCACCTCGGACTCATAGCCGTCCGACTTGATCGAACTGGCAAAAGTGCCGCGCGGCAGCTTCGCGATCTCGGCGATCGTCGCGCGCAGCGAGGCTTCGAAGATGTAGTGGCCGATCTCGTCCAGCGTCTCCATGCTGAACTCGTCCATCATCTCGATCAGCCGCTTGGCGCCGGCGTCGTTGCAGGCGCAGAGCGAGTAGATGTCGCCTTCCAGCTCGACCGGCGTGCGGGATCCCACGCGGATGAAATCGAAGAAAGTCTCGTTCGGCACGCCGCCCGCTTCGAAGCAGCGCACGATCGGGATGTAGAGCCCTTCCTCGAAGACGCTGCGCCCTTCCGGCCCCATGCCGAGGCCGCCGATGTCGATGATGTGCGCCGTGTTCGCGAAGAGCCCGACGATCTTGCCGTTGCGGAAGGCGGGCGAGACGACGGTGAGGTCGTGCAGGTGGCCCGTCGCCAGCCAGGGATCGTTGGTGATGTAGTGCTCGCCCGGCTTCATCGTGTCGGCGGGGAATTTCGCGAGAAAATGCCCGACCGCCTCGGCCATGGAATTGACGTGGCCCGGGGTGCCCGTCACGGCCTGCGCGAGCATGCGGCCCTGCAGATCGAAAACACCCGCAGACAAATCGCCGGCCTCGCGCACCGTGGTGCTGAAGGCGGTGCGGATCATGGTCTGCGCCTGCTCCTCGACCACCGCGATCAGGCGGTTCCACTGGATCTGGCGCTGGATCTGCGCGAGCGCATTCGTTCCGTCAGGCATCACGCGTCATCCTCATCATCTCGGGACCGGGGCGGACTGTCGCTGCAACTCGACCTTGTACCGCTCGAGTGCCATGGCGTTGGACAATTTTGCACATTCCAGCGCGTAGTTGCAGCCGAGGCCCACCAGCAGCAGCAGGACCGGCAGGACGATCACGACGAACGGATGCGCGCGGATATCCTCGATGTCTCCCGAGGACGCTTCGTCCGTATGTCCCTGCATGGGCTTCGTGCGAACAATCCGAATCAAGCTGATCACGATATTGCATCTCCTGGTTTGAGATGCCCGCACGATGCAACAATCGTTCGGCCGGAATCACTTCACAAGTTCCAGATAGCCAAGGCCGTCCATCCGGCATGTCCAGGATGGCCCGATCAACGTGCTGGTCTCGGCTTCGGCCACGATCGCCGGGCCGTTCAGCGTCGCGCCCGGCACCATGTGGTCGCGATCATAGACCGGCCATTCCGTCACCTCGCCGGTCGCGGTGTCGCGGACCATCTGGTGGCGGATGGGCTTGGGCGCTGCTGCATCCGGCACATCGCCTGCGGGTGCGACGTCGGGCACCACCGTCCGCACGGTGACGGCGAAGGAAAGAATCTCCACATCCGAACCGGGCACCGGCCGGTCGTAGAAGCGCGTATATTCGCGGTCGTAATCGGCGCGGATTTCCGCCACATCCGCCTCGGTCAGCGCGCGCGGCGGCAAATGCACGGAGATCTCGTGCCCCTGCCCGACATAGCGCATGTAGGCGATGCGGGTCTCCTCGATCGGTGCGCCGAAGGCACCCTCGTTCACCACCTTCGTCGCTTCCGCCGACATGGACGCCAGCAGCCCGTTCACCGCCTGGCGATCAAAACTGCCGAAGCGCTGGTAGAGCGACTTCACGACCTCATAGGCGACAGGCGCGCGCAGGAAGCCGATGGCGGAACCCACGCCGGCGCCTGACGGCACCAGCATGCGCGTGACGCCGATCTTCTCCGCGACGCGATAGCCATGCACGGGCCCGCCGCCGCCGAAGGCGATCACCACGCGCCCCTCATAGCCCTTGCCGCTTTCGATCGCGTGGACGCGCGCGGCATTCGCCATGTTCTCGTCCACCATCTCGACGACGCCGAGGCCCGCCATCTCACCGGACAGGCCGAGCTTGCCGCCGACATGCTGGGCCAGCGCCTGGCGCGCGGGTTCCGGATGCAGCTTCAGCGACCCGCCGGCGAAGAGATCCGGCTCGTAGCGCCCGAGCGCCAGGTTCGCATCGGTCACCGCGGGATGCGTGCCGCCGCGGCCGTAGCAGGCCGGCCCCGGATCGGCGCCCGCGGATTCCGGCCCCACCTGGATGCGGCCCATGCTGTCCACCTGGGCGATGGAGCCGCCGCCGGCGCCGATCTCCACCATCTCGATGACGGGGATGCGCAGCGGCAGGCCGGATCCCTTCTTGAAGCGGCCGACGCGCGCCACTTCGAAGGTGCGCGATGCCTGCGGCTGGAAGTCGTCGATCAGGCAGACTTTTGCGGTGGTGCCGCCCATGTCGAAGGACAGCACCTTCGACAACCCACGCTGCTTCGCGACAAACGCCGAGAAGATGGCGCCGCCCGCCGGGCCGGATTCCACCAGCCGGATCGGGAAGCGCGCCGCGGTCTCGATGGTGGTGAGCCCGCCGCCCGAGAGCATGAGGAAGAGCGGCGCGCCCACGCCCATTTCCTTCATCCCCGCCTGCAGGCGGAACAGGTAGCGCGCCATCAGCGGCTGGACGTAGGCGTTCGCGACGGTGGTCGAGAAGCGCTCCCACTCCCGCATCTCCGGCGAGACTTCGGAGGAGAGCGAGACCGGCAGCTCCGGCCACATCTCCTTCACGATCGCGGCCGCGCGCTGCTCATGCACCGGGTTCACGAAGGCATGGAGAAACCCGATGGCGAGGCTTTCCACGCCCTCCGCCTTCATGAACGCGACCTGCGCGCGCACCACGTCTTCGTCCAGCGGCAGCAGCACGCGGCCGGTGTTGTCCAGCCGCTCCGGCACGGGCAGGCGCCAGCGGCGGCGCACCAGCGGCTGCGGGAGCTCGATGTTCAGGTCGTACTGGTCGTACCGCGCCTCGTTCGCCAGGGCGAGCACATCCCGAAAGCCTTCGGTCGTCAGCAGCGCGGTCCTGGCCCCCTTGCGCTCGATGACCGCGTTGGTCGCGAGCGTGGTGCCGTGGATGACGAGCGCCAGCTCGCCCGCGGCCATGCCGGCCAGCGTCAGCACCTGCTTCGTGCCTTCAAGCACGCCTTCTTCCGGCGCGTGGGGCGTGGTCAGGACCTTGGTGGTCCAGCGCTGGCCGTCCTTCTCGATGGCAAGGTCGGTGAATGTGCCGCCGATATCGACGGCAAGTCGGGCTTTGGCCATGTCGGGTGGGGTGTCTCGTTCAGGGAGGATCGGTCAGGTGGCGCGCGGTGCCTGTCGCGCCGCAGCGCGATGCATACCGCGCGCCAGCACGGTTCAAAAGACCGCCAGGCGGGAATTCAGCAGGTCCGTGACCAGCATGCAGCCCGGGGAATGGGTGATGCAGAAGGGCGGCTTGCAGGCGGCGACGACGGCCTGCGGCGTAACCCCGCACGCCCAGAAGACGGGCAGTTCATCCTCCTTCACCGCCACGCGGTCCCCCGCGCGGACATCGGCCAGGTCGACGCCGATCAGCTCGGGCTTGCCGATATGCACGGGCGCCCCGTGCACGTTCGGGAAGCGGGAGGTGATCTGGATCGCCCGGATGGCATCCGCCGGCCTGAAGGGCCGCATGGAGACGACGAGCGGCCCGTGGAACGGCCCCGCCGGCACCGTCGGCACGGTGGTGTAGTAGACGGGCACCGCCTTGCCTTCCTCATGGTGGCGCAGCGGCAGGCCATCGGCCTCCAGCGCTTCCTCGAAGGAATGCGAGCAGCCCATCAGGAAGGCCACCAGGTCGTCGCGCCAGAGGTCGCGGATGTCGGGCACCTCGGCCACCATCGCGCCGTCCCGCCAGACCCGGTACATCCCGATATCGGTGCGGATGTCGATATCCTTGCCGAGCGTCGGCAGCGTGGGATCGCCGGGATCGGAGCTTGCCAGCAGCGGGCAGGGCTTGGGGTTCAGCGCGCAGAAGCGCTGGAAATCCGGGGCGAGATCCCGCGGCAGGATCGCCAGGTTGGCCTGGACATAGCCTGATGCCATGCCCGTGGTCGGCCGCGGCCAGTCGCCGCGCCGGATGCGCTGGCGCACGTCCCAGCCGGTCTCGTGGCGAACGGGATTGTGGTCCATGGGCGGCCCTCCTCGGTAGGACGGGGGCATTCCACACCCGGACGCTGGTCCTGTCGAACGCGGATTTTGGATCGGGGTGATCGGAAAAATCAGTCGGCCGGCGCGGCCGCCAGCTCCCGCGCCAGCCCGGCGACGATGGCGGAGAGGTGGCTGTCGGGCTTGCGCAGGTAGCTGACATGGAATTCCACCGCCGGCAGCGCGACGTCCGCGACCTCCAGCAGCCTGAGCCGCCCCTCCCCGATCTCGCGCGACGCCGCGACCACCTGCATCACGGAAATGCACACGCCGGCGCTGGCGAGTTCCGCCATGGTCGCGATGGAGGTGCTGCCCCAGAGCCGCACGCCGGGCGCGCCCGCGAAGCAGCGCCGCAGTTCGGCGGAGACTTCGGTGTCGTGGGAGAAGCTGAGCACCGGCCAGCGCGTGAGGTCGGAAAGCTTCAATGGCCGTTCCGGCAGCCCCAGCGAGGGGCTCGCCAGCCAGCCCAGCGGATAGCGGCAGAGCGGCTGGTTCACCACGCGCGGGTCGTCCACCGTCCCGGCGAGCATGGCCACATCCACGTGGCCCGACGCCAGGCTCTGCCGCAGCGCCGGGGTGATATCCACCACCATGTCGAGCACGAGGCCCGGATAGGCCGCGCCGATGCGCTGCACGAGGCGCGGCAGCAGCGTATGCGCGAGCGTCTCCGACAGGCCGATGCGGAGCAGCCCGCGCAGCGTCGCGGGGTCGGCGACCGCGCGCAGCATCTCCCCGCGCAGTTCCACCATCTGTTCGGCATAGCGCAGCAGGGCGCTGCCGGCGGCCGTCAGCGTCAGCCGCCGGTCGCGCTGGAAGATGCGGATGCCGAGTTCCTGTTCCAGTTGCGCGACGCGGGCCGAGACCGCGGACTGCGTCGTGTTCAGCGTCGTCGCGGCGGCACGGAAGCCGCCGAGGCGCACGACCCAGAGGACAGTCTCGATCGATCGCAGGTCGCGCATGCGCGCGCCTACTGCGCGGCCTCCGCCGCCCAGCGCGTCACCACCGCACAAGCCCGTTCAAAATCCTCCATGCGCATGGCTTCGCGGGGATTGTGGCTGCCATTCTGGTTGCGCACAAAAAGCATCGCGGCCGGCACCCTGGCCTCCGCGAAGGCCGCCGCGTCATGCCCGCCGCCGGACGCCATCTCCCGATGCGCGATCCCCAGGCTTTCGGCCGCGCGCTTCAGCCCCGCGCGGATGCCGCCGTCCATCACATCGGCCTTGCTGCCCGTCTCCGGCCCGCATTCGAAGGTGACGCCGCGGCGCGCCGCGATCTCCTCCATCAGCGCATGCACCCGCTCGAACATCAGGTCGCAGGCATGGGGGCTCACGCTGCGCACATCGAGCTGGAAGGTCGCCTCCCCCGCGATCTTGGTGAACCCGGCCTCGGCGGTCGTCGCCAGCGTACAGAAGGTGCAGACGAGAACGTGGCCCATCTGCTCCAGCCGGCACCATTCCTCGTCGAGGCGGTAGGCGAGCTCCGCCAGCGCGACCGCGGCATCCCGGCGGAACTTCCTGGGCGTGCCGCCGGAATGGTTGTACTCGCCGACCACCCTGCCCTGCCTGAGCCGCCGGCTGCCGGGAATGCCGGTGACGATGCCGATGGGTATCTCCTCCGCGTCCAGCACCGGCCCCTGCTCGATATGCACTTCCAGGTAGCCCGCGACATTGTGCGGACCGAGCGCGTGTTCCCCGCGCGCCACCGCGTCGGGATCGAAGCCTTCCTCGCGCATGTGGTCGGCCAGCGACCGGCCGGTGTCCATGCGCCTGATCTCCAGCCCTTCCGGCTTCAGCAGGCCGAGCGCGGCCTTGCTGCCGGGGTAGCTCACCGGAAACCAGGCGCCCGCTTCCTCGGCCCGGATCGCCATGACGGTCACGTCGCGCCCGGGGGTGAAGCCCGCGCGCTTCATGCCGGCGACGGCGGCGAGCCCCGCCAGCACGCCGGCGGCGCCATCGTAATTCCCGCCCTCGCGGACGGAATCGAGATGGCTGCCCAGGATGATCTTCTTCGCCGCCCGATCAGCCCCCGGCAGCGTCATGTACATGTTGCCGGCGACGTCGGTGCCGATCTCCAGCCCCAGCTTCTCCGCCTCGGCGCGGACAAGCGCATGGGCGATGCGCTCGCCGGGGCCATAGGCGTCGCGCGTCACGCCCTCGCCATCGCGCGTCTTCTCGCGGAGCGCGGCGAACAGCCGCTCCGCGATGGCCATGTCCGGCGTCAGGTTCGGCAACATCCTTGTTCGCATCCCTTACACGAGGAGCATCCGATTCAGACCTCCGGTGCTCGGCGCCCGAGGCGCCTGCGCCCTTCGGTCATCGGATGCTCCGAGCATCGAGCGCACGCGGCCGCCATCCACGCGGATCATGGATCCCGTGATGTAGGCGCCGGTCTCGCCGGCCAGGAAGGCGCCCATCGGGCCGTAATCCTTGGGCAGGCCGAGCCGCCTGGCCGGCATCTCCCTGGCGGCCGCGGCCAGCGCCTCGTCGAAGGTGATGCCCTCCTTCTCCGCGCGCACCGTCGTCGAACTGGTCACGCGGTCGGTCAGGATGGTGCCGGGGGCCAGCACGTTCATGGTCACGCCATCGCCCGCCACCTCGCCCGACAGCGTCTTGAGCCAGGCCCAGATCGAGGCGCGGAGCGTGTTGGACAGCGCGAGCGTCGGGATCGGGTGCTGCATGCCCGTGGAGCCCACCACGATCACGCGGCCCCATTTCTGCGCGCGCA
>JAYRQX010000363.1:0-2194 GCA_041910415.1 Acetobacteraceae bacterium
ACGCCGGGCGACGAGATCACCCTGGAGACGGTCGACCACCAGAAGCCGGCGGTCATCCGCTCCGTCGACGGATCGGACTTCCTGTACCTGCTGATGCCGGTCCGGGTCTGAACGACGGTCGCGGCGGCCGGGCGGTTCCATTCATAGTATTCAATATTTTCCGGCAATACTATTGTCTGTCCTGGCGATCGACTGCTTCGGATCCACCGTCCTCAAACATCATACTGCCTCTTCCGGCATAACGGTGCGGACGCGCCGGGGCGCGGTCGCGCCGGCGCCTATCCAGGAGATTCCGATTCAGCCGCAGCGCCGATCCGGTCAGCCCACGCGCCACCGCTTCACCAACTCCCAATTCAGCCTGATGCCAAACCCTGGCCCCCCAGGGATCGACGACCGCCCACCGGAAATCGGCGGGCGCTCATAAACCTCCCGCCACATCGGATCGCGCGCCGGGTCCGCGAAGCACTCCAGGAATGTCCCGCCAGGCACCCCGCCCAGCAGGTGCGCGGCGATCTGCGGTTCCTCGTGGTGGGCCAGTTTCACGCCTTCCAGCGCACACAGCGCGGCGGCGCGGCGCCAGGCGGTGGGGCCGCCGCCTTCGCTGGCGTCGAAATTCACCATGTCCACCGCGCCGGCCTCGATCAGCCGGCGGACACCGTGCGCAGAGATCTCACTCTGGCCGGCGTTGATGGGGATGGTTGTTCGCGCGCGCACATGCGCCATCCCTCGCGCGTCGTCGTACCAGTGGCAGGGTTCCTCGAACCAGGCGATGTCGAGCGGCTCGATCCGCTTCGCGAAGCGCACAGCCTCCTCGGCCGTCCAGCCGCGGTTGGCGTCCACCGCGATGGTGAAGCCAGCGCCCACGCCCGCGCGCGCCGCGGCCACGCGCTCGGCATCCTCTTCCGGAGACAGGCCGCCCACCTTGAACTTGCAGCCGGCCATGCCGGCCTCGTCGCGCAGCCAGCGCATCTCCTCGCCGAAGCTCTCCAGCGTGCGGCCTTCGATGTAGTAGCCGCCGATCGCCATGATCGGCAGGCTGTCGTGATAGCCGCCGAACAGCGTGTGGCAGCTCACGCTGAGCGCCTTGCCCAGCAGGTCCCACACGGCGGTGTCCAGGCAGGCGATGGCGGCCATGGCCTGGTGGTTGTTGGCGATGCGCTGGATCGCCTGGCGCTGCAGCCTCTCCCACACCCGTTCCCAGGCGAAGACGCTCTCGCCGATGATGGCCGGGCCGAGGACCTCCTCGATCAGCCGGACGATCTCGGGTCCATGCGCGCGGTCGTCCCCATTATAGACCTCGCTGACCAGCCCGCCCGCATGGATGCGCGTGATGACGGTGCAGCGGCTGTCCACGCGATAGGTGCTGCCCGCGAAGATCTTCGTCAGTGGTATCCTGACCGCGACCGCCTCGATCCGTTCAATCTTCATCGCCGCTGTCCTCCGCCCCCAGCGTGCCACCCAACGCCGAAAATAAGGAGGGGCGAGGGCCTCATCCTCCTTATGCCGAACCCGCCTTCTTGCCGTGCTGGCCGCAACCCCGGGGGGGAGGCAAATCCGGAACCCGAAGCCGACGATCCCGATACGGCGGCAGTCTGAAGGGGGGCTCGGCCGCTGCCGGCCCGGGCGTTGTTCCGCCGCAGCGCTTCAGCACATGAACGCCGGCGCCTGGTGCCCCCTGGGGTGGCCCGCCCGCCCCGACGGGACTAGAAGGCGCGCACAGGGCAGCGCGCTTGGCAGCCCGCGCCCGGAGGAACCCGCCATGCCCGCCTATCGCTCCCGCACCACCACCCATGGCCGCAACATGGCCGGCGCCCGTGGCCTGTGGCGCGCGACCGGCATGAAGGACGGCGATTTCGGCAAGCCGATCATCGCCGTCGTCAACAGCTTCACCCAGTTCGTGCCCGGCCATGTCCATCTGAAGGATCTCGGCCAGCTCGTCGCGCGGGAGATCGAGGCCGCCGGCGGCGTCGCCAAGGAGTTCAACACCATCGCGGTGGATGACGGCATCGCCATGGGCCATGACGGCATGCTCTACAGCCTGCCCTCGCGCGAGGTGATCGCGGACGCCGTGGAATACATGGTGAACGGGCACTGCGCCGACGCGCTGGTGTGCATCAGCAACTGCGACAAGATCACGCCGGGCATGCTGATGGCGGCGCTGCGCCTCAACATCCCCACCGTGTTCGTCTCCGGC
>JAYRQX010000364.1:0-1691 GCA_041910415.1 Acetobacteraceae bacterium
AGCGCCAGGGCGGCGCGCATGTGGGACAGATCATCCATCGAGGGCTGCCGATGTAGTCCCGCAACCGGCCCGGCGCCAGATTGCCAGGCCGGGGCCTGCCCCGCATGCTGCGCGGCACGCCAGAAAGGACGATCCGCGCATGACCGACGAGACCGCGATGCGCGAACTCGCGAAACGGTTCTTCGATGCGATCGAAGCGGGCGACGCCGCGGGCATCCGCGCCGCCTACGCGCCCGATGCGGCGATCTGGTACAACACGGACCGCCGCGACAAGACCGTGGACGAGAATGTCGAACGCCTGGTCCGTGCGCGGGCCACGGGCCAGAAGCGGCAGTACAGGGACCGCCGCGTCGTGGTCTTCCCCGGCGGCTTCGTCCATCAGCATGTGCTGCACGGCATCAACCCCGCGGGCGAGCTCTGCACCATGCCGGCCTGCTGCGTCTGCTTCGTCGAGGGCGGGCGGATCAGGCGGCTGGAGGAATATCTTGATAGCGTGGATCAGAAGCGATTCTGGGCGACGGCGCCGGGCTGACGGCGCAACCCAGGGGCGCGCGCTGCCTTTGGCCCATGTTGTCCTGGAGCCATGCCGATGACCGATCCCTCGAATTTCGCCCGCTACCCCAGCCTGTCGGGCAAGGTCGTCCTGGTCACAGGCGGCGGCAGCGGCATCGGCGCCTGCATGGTGCGTGCATTCGCGGGCCAGGGCGCCCGCGTCGCCTTCCTCGATTTCGACCGCGCGGCGGGCGAGGCCGTGGCGCAGGAGACCGGCGCCCTCTTCCTGTTCTGCGACCTGCGCGACATCGCGGCGTTGCGGGCTGCGATCGCGGAGGCGAAGCAGAAATTGGGCGCCGTGCAGGTGCTGGTGAACAGCGCCGCGCGCGACGACCGCCACGGGTGGGAGACGGTGGAGCCCGACTACTGGGACGAGCGCATGCACACCAACCTGCGCCACCAGTTCTTCTGCGCCCAGGCCGTCGCGCCCGACATGAAGGCGGCGCGCGCCGGGTCCATCATCAACCTGGGCTCGGTCAGCTGGATGAAGGCGCAGGGCGGCATGCCCGCCTACACCGCCGCCAAGGCCGCGGTGCGCGGGCTGACGCGCGGGCTCGCGCGCGATCTCGGCGACCATGGCATCCGCGTGAACGAGGTGGTGCCGGGCTGGGTCTTCACCGAGCGGCAGGAGAGGCTCTGGGCAACGCCCGAGAGCGTGGCCGCCGCGCTGGAGCGGCAATGCATCCATGAGAAGCTGATGCCACCCGATATCGCGCGCATGGTGCTCTGGCTCGCCGCGGATGACAGCCGCATGGTCACCGCGCAGCACTTCATTGTCGACGGCGGCGGGGTGTAGCGCCCTCCCCCACCCGGCTTGCGCCACACGGCCTCCTCTGGTTCCCTTTCGCCAACCGGGGAGGCCTGGCATGCGGCGACGTGCGTTCCTGACCGCCGGCGCAGCGCTGCTGCCGGCGCCCGCCTTCGCCCAGGGCGCGCGGCCCGGCACGCTCCGGATGATCCCCCAGGTCAACCTGACCGTGCTGGACCCGATCCTCTCCACCGCGGGCTCCACGCTGAACCATGGCTACGCGGTCTTCGACACGCTCTACGGCACGGATGAGCGCTTTGTTCCCCGGCCGCAGATGGCCGAGGGCCACGCGGTCAGCGATGACCGCCTGACCTGGCTGATCCGGCTGCGC
>JAYRQX010000365.1:0-4163 GCA_041910415.1 Acetobacteraceae bacterium
AGCCCCGGCTTCATCCCGAACGCCTCGGCCAGCAACGTGTAGGAACGCCGGCGCGCCTCGGCATCGTGGCAATGCGTGATCACGGCGTATTCCGCGAGCCCGCCATGCGCCGCCGACAGCGCCTCGAGCTGCGCGCGCACCTGTTCGGGCGCGCCCACCATCGCCGTCGCGCGCATGCGGGTCACGAAGGCCTCGTCCTGCGGGGTGTAGGCATAGGCCTCGGCCTCCTCGACCGTCGGCAGCGGCGTGAAGGCGCCGCGCTCGCGCATCAGCCGCCAGAGTTCGCGTGACTTGAACAGCCGCAGCGCCTCCGTCTCGGTATCCGCGACCAGGCAATAGACGCCGAGCGCGGGATGCGGCGCCTCCAGCCGCTGCGGCATGCCGGGCTTGGGCTGGAAATGCTGGCGGTAGATCTCGATCGCGTTCTCGCTGCCGCCGCCATCGCTGAAGAAATGCGCGAAGCAGTAGGGCAGGCCGAAATAGGCCGCGACCTGGGCGCCGTAGTCCGAACTGCCGAGGATCCACATCTGCGGTCGTGTCTCGCCCTGCGGATTGCAGGTGATCATGCGGAAGGGGTGGTTCGCGGGCAGCCCTTCGCCGAGCCAGCCCAGCACTTCCATCACCTGGGTCGGGAAATTGTCAGCGGCCTCGCTCGCATTCGGATTGAGCGCGAAGGCGGTGCGCCCGTCGCTGCCCGGCGCGCGCCCGACGCCGAGGTCGATGCGCCCCGGCGCGATCGCGTCCAGCACGCGGAACTGCTCGGCCACCTTCAGCGAGGCGTAGTGCGGCAGCATCACGCCCGCGCTGCCCACGCGGATGCGGCTCGTCACCGCGGCGATGGCGGCGATCAGGATTTCCGGCGCCGTGCCGGCATGGGCGGGGCTGTTGTGGTGCTCCGCGCACCAGTAGCGGCGGTAGCCCAGCGCCTCGACATGCTTTGCCAGTGCGATCGTCTCCCGGATCGCCTCGCCCGGCGTGCGGCCGGCGGCGACGGAGGACTGGTCGAGGGCGGAGAGGGTGAAACTCATGCGGCGTCCTGTGGCGGCGAGGGCCTGCCCTTCAGTTTGGCGCAGCGGGGCGGGAAGGGAAGGGGCGGCCCTCGCCGCCGCGGATCGCGGGGTTGCCGGGAACGCCATGAATTCCCGCGCGATTCCGCAGGCGATGCCCGCCTGACCGCGAGTCGGTGCATCGCATGCATTCGACTCCGCATCCCCACAAGATATTGCGCTCAGGCATTGCTGCGCCCACCAGGATTGGTAGAAGGCAATCGGATTGGATTTTTCCAATCAGGTTTCTCGCGGGGGGCAAGCTACACTCATGGCCGATGGCATCAGCATGGACGAACTGCCGGTGACGTTCGATCTCCTCACCTCGAACCCCGTCTACAAGCCCTTCCGCTACCCCTGGGCCTATGAGGCCTGGCTGCAGCAGCAGCGCATCCACTGGCTGCCCGAGGAAGTGCCGCTCGCCGACGACGTGAAGGACTGGCAGAAGAACCTGACCGAGGCCGAGCGCAACCTGCTCACCCAGATCTTCCGCTTCTTCACCCAGGCGGATGTCGAGGTGAACAACTGCTACATGAAAATGTACAGCCAGGTGTTCAAGCCGACCGAGGTGCTGATGATGATGTCGGCCTTCTCGAACACCGAGACGATCCACATCGCCGCCTACAGCCATCTCCTCGACACGATCGGGATGCCGGAGATCGAGTACACGGCCTTCCTGAAGTACAAGGAGATGAAGGACAAATACGACTACATGCAGACTTTCTCGGTCGCGTCCAAGACCGAGATCGCCAAGACGCTCGCCGCCTTCGGCGCCTTCACCGAGGGGCTGCAGCTCTTCGCCTCCTTCGCCATCCTCATGAACTTCCCGCGCTTCAACAAGATGAAGGGCATGGGGCAGATCATCTCCTGGTCCGTGCGCGACGAGACGCTGCACTGCCTGTCCGTCATCCGCCTCTTCCGCACCTTCGTGCAGGAGAACCCGGAGATCTGGACCGAGGATCTCAAGCGCGACCTCTATCTGATCTGCGCGACCATCGTCGATCACGAGGACGCCTTCATCGACCTCGCCTTCGAACTCGGCGGCGTGCAGGGCCTCGATGCCGCGCAGACCAAGCAGTACATCCGCTTCATCGCCGATCGCCGCCTGCAGCAGCTGGGCCTCGAACCGCTCTACAGGATCGAGAAGAACCCGCTGCCCTGGCTGGATGAGATGCTGAACGCAGTCGAGCACACGAACTTCTTCGAGAACCGCGCGACGGAATATTCCAAGGCCTCCACCACGGGGAGCTGGGAGGAAGCCTTCGCGGATTCGGTCTTCGAGACCCCGCAGCCGAGCGGCGACATCCTGGAGATGCCGGCGCGCCACTGAGCGCCCGTTTGGCATGCATCGGATGACGTGTTGCGCGGTCAGGCGCCTCCGATGAGGCGCCGCACCGCGGCCGCGCCTTCTTCCGGGGTGCATAGCGAGGTGTCGAGCTCCAGGTCGTAGGCGCGGCGATACGCGGGATGATCGACCTGTTCCCGGGCCATCCCGGGCGCGCGGTCGCCACGCGATCGTTCCCGCTCCTCAAGAATGTCGAGCGGCGCCCAGACGCGGACGACGTATGTGGGCCGTCTGCGAAGCACGCGCAGACACGCCTCCATCCCGGCTTCATCCCGCAGGACGAGGTCCAGGACGATGTCGAAGTGCGTTTGCACAAGACGCGCCAGTGTCGAGCGCAGGTTGTCGCAGTGAATGCCATAGGCCTGGCTGCGTTCCGCGTCGCTCCGCATGTCACGGCGATTCGACATGGTGACGAATGCGTCCAGGCAGATGTGGAATGCCGGCACCGGTGCGCTCGCCTGCAGCGCCCTGGCGATGCTCGACTTCCCCGCGCTCGTGGTGCCGTGCAGGACGATCGCCGTCGGGGTCATGGCGCCTGGTGAGGATGCCTGCACCGATCACCCCTCTCCGTTCCACGCGCGTTCAGAGGCGGCTTGCCCCGCCATGTGCGGCCCCGGCGCCACGCGCTTGCGCCGGTCCTGCCCCCGGGTCTATCGCCGGTCCATGCTCCGCGCCATCCGCATCCTGTCCGTCTTTCTCGTCGCGCTGCTGGGCAGCGTCTGGGCCTATGCCTGGGTGACGCGGGCGCCGGGGGAGGGGATCGGGGGATCCTTCCTGCGCGGCCTCGCCGCCTTCACCGGCGCCGACATGCCGGCCCCCTCGGCCGGCGGCGTGCAACTGCCGCAGGGGCTGACGCTGGGCGGCCCCTTCACCCTGACCGACCAGACCGGGCGCGAGGTGACCGAGCGCGATTTCGCCGGCCGCTTCCTGCTGGTCTATTTCGGCTTCACCTATTGCCCCGATGTCTGCCCGACCGAACTCGGCACCATGGCCGCCGCGCTCGATGCCATGGGCCCGGCGGCCGAGCGCGTGACGCCGGTCTTCATCACCATCGATCCCGAACGCGACACGCCGGCCGCGATGGGCGACTATGTCAGCCGCTTCCACCCGCGCATGGTCGGCCTCAGCGGCACGCCGCAGCAGATCGCCCAGGTCGCGCGCGCCTACCGCGTCTATTATGCGAAGGTCCGGCCGCGCGATGCCGGCGACTACCTGATGGACCACTCATCCTTCACCTATCTGGTCGGGCCCGACGGGCGCGTGCGGCAGCTCTTCCGCCCCGAGATGGCCCCCGAGGCGATGGCCCAGGCCATCCAGGCGCAGTTGCGGCGAAGCTGAACCGCGGTTCGGGCGGCCGCCGGTGCATTGCCTTCTGTTCGCGGGTGTATCTCCGGGGCTATGATCGCGTCGGCGCGCGAATCGAAACAAGGCAAGCACCATGTCGGACGAGGATCGAGAGGGGCAGGACGGCCAGCGGACCGGCGCGCAGCCGCGCTATACGCGCCGGCTCTCGGACAAGATCCTCATCGCCTTCCACCACGCCTGCGACCAGAACGACTTCGAGGTGGCCGAGGCGCTGCTCAAGATTCTCGAGCAGATGATCACGCGCCGTCCGGCCTCGCCCGACCAGAACCGCCGCAAGAACATGGAAAGCCTGGTCGCCGCGCATGAACGGCTCTGGCTGCTGAAGCACCCCGAGGCCAAGGAGCGCTGACGCGCGCCTTCGGCAGGCTGCGGAAGAGCTGGACGGGTCGGCTGGCCGGCGCCTTTCC
>JAYRQX010000366.1:0-7213 GCA_041910415.1 Acetobacteraceae bacterium
ACCGCCGCCGCGACGCCGAGCGGGATGCCGACCAGCAGCGAGAGCAGGAAGGAGACCGTCGCGAGCTCGATCGTCGCGGGCGCGTATTGCGCGATGTCGTCCAGCACCGGCCGGCGCGTCGCGATGGAGTTGCCGAGATCGCCATGCAGCAGGCCGTTCAGGAAGATCAGGTAGCGGTCCCACAACGGCAGGTCGAGGCCCCATTTGGCGCGCCACTCCGCGACGACGCGCGGGTCGCTTGCCAGGATGTCGCCGAGCTGCGCGAGGACGGGATCGCCGGGGACGAAGTTGGAGATGAGGAAAATGACGAGGCTTGCCAGGAGGGCCATCACGACTGCCGATGCGAGACGCAGGGCGATGTAGCGGAGCAAGCGGAGGTTCCCTTTCGTTGATACTCATGCTGCACTTGTTGCGGCGGTCCGATCAAGGGACCCGAAGGGCGGAGAATGGCCATGGACGGCGCGGTGACGGTGACGATGCATGGGCCGGTGGCGGAACTGCTGCTGGACCGCCCTGCCAAGCACAACGCCGTCACGCCAGGCATGGCGGCGGCGATCGCGGAGGCGGCACGCGGCATCGACGGGGATGGCGAGGCGCGGGTGGTGCTGCTGCGCGGCGCGGGGGAACGCGCCTTCTGTGCCGGCAGCGACCTGAACTCGCTGGCCGCCTATCCCAGCACCTGGGATTTCCGCAACCGCGTGGAATACGCGACCGCCATCCGCAACATCCGCAAACCCGTGATCGCCGCGCTGCAGGGCTGGACCCTGGGGGGTGGTGCGGAGATGGCGCTGGGCGCCGATATCCGCATCGCGGCCGAGGGCACGCGCTTCGGCTTCCCGGAAGTCACGCGGGGCTGGGTGGGCGGCGGCGGCGCGTCGCAGCTGCTGCCGCGCATGATCGGCGTGGCGCGCGCCATGCGCATGCTGATGACGGGCGACCCGATCGAGGCTGCGGAGGCCGAGGCGCTCGGCCTGTTCGATCGCGTCGTTCCGCAGACGGAGCTTCTGCCGGCGGCGCGCGCGATGGCGGAGAAGATCGCGGGGTTCAGCCCTGTCGCGGTGCAATCGGTCAAGGCGTCCGTGCGCATGGCCATGGAGGCACCGCTCACCGCGGGCCTCCTCTACGAGAACGAGATGAACGTGCTCTGCTTCTCGGCCGGCGATCACCTCGAGGGAATTCGCGCCTTCGCGGAGAAGCGGGGCGCGAATTTCACCCGCTAGGCGGGCTTCACCCTTCCCGCATCCAGCATCCAGCCCGCCGCGGTGAGCGGGAAGTCCCGGATCGTGTTGCGCACCGCCACCTGGTAGGTCGGCTGGAACAGGATGAAGTGGTGCGCAACGTCCACCACGCCGCGCTGCCATTCCACCCAGAGCTCCCCGGCGCGCGCGAGGTCCTGTTCCTCCGATGCCCGCTTGACCAGATCCGTCATCGCCTGCGGCACCGTCCAGTGCACGCGGCGCGCGACGCGCTCCACCACCGCCGAGGCCCAGAGGTCGTTGGAGACCGCGGGCGGGTTCCAGAAGGTCAGCACGCCGCCGGCCATGCGCCCCTGGGTGTAGAGCGTGCGGAGGTTCACCTGGTCCATCGGATTGAGCCGCACGCGGATGCCGACGCGCGCGAGATCCGCCTGCAGCTTCTGGCCGAGCACCTGGTAGGAGATGCCGGCGACCGCGGCATTGCCATAGGCGATCTCCATCTCGAAGCCGTCCGGCACCCCGGCCGCCTGCAGCATCTGGCGCGCGCGGTCGAGATTGGTGTTGAAGCCGACCTGGCGCGCGATCTGCTCCGTGCTGCCGTTGACGCCGATGGGCAGGAAATGCGCGGGACGCACCGCGGCGCCGCCCAGCAGGTTGCCGAGGATGCCGTCATAGTCGATGGCGTAGCCGATGGCGTGGCGCGCTTCCTTCTTGGCCAGCACGGGGTTCGCCTGCGGGCTTTCCGTTACCGCCATGTAGACGAAGTCGAGGCTCGGCATCCTGTCCATGCGCACGCTGGCCTCGCCGCGCAGCGTCGTGATCTGTTCGGGGATCAGGTTGAAGGCGGCGTCCACATCGCCCCGGCGGACGGCCAGCAACTGCGCCGCGCTGTCGGAGAGGTGACGGATGACGATGCGCTGGAAGGGCGATGCCGGTCCCCAGTAGTGCGGGTTGCGCTGCAGCAGGATCTGGGCGTTGCGTTCCCAGCGCACGAGGCGGAACGGACCCGAGCCGCAGGAATTGCCGTTGAGCCAATCCGTCGCGCGGTCGGTCTGGTTGGCGCCCTCGGCATCGGTGCCGCCCTGGGCGACCAGGGCCGCCTTCTCGCAGATGCCCATGCCCGGCGCGGCCAGGATCGGCAGGATCGGCGCGTTCGGCGCGTTCATGACGAAATCGACGGTCTTGGGATCCACGACCACCACGCGATCCACGGCCTTGATGTATTGCTGTGTCTGTTCGCGCATATGGATCATGCGCATGAAGGTGAAGCGCACATCCTCGGCGGTGACGGGATTGCCGGAGGCGAATTTCACGCCGTCGCGCAGCGTGAACCGCCAGCCGCGGCCATCCGGCGTGCGCGCCCAGCGCGCGGCCAGCGAGGGCTTCGGGTTCACCAGGTCGTCGGGCGAGAGCGTGACCAGCGAATCATAGCAGGCGGCCAGCGTCAGCGGCGGCGTGTACTGCGCCATGCGCACGGGATCGAGCGTGATGGTGTCGCTGATGTCGATTCCGAGGACCAGCGTCTCGCGCCGTGTCTGCGCGACCGCGCGTTCCGGCAGGAAAGGGAGCGCCGCGGCCGAAAGACCGAGCAGGCGCGCAAGCCCGCGCCGGTCGAGAAGCGTTGCAGTCATGGGGTGAGTCCTCCGCTGGCCCCTTGTGCCGGGCCGTTCCGTCGCGCAGCCTAGCGCCCGCCTGCCGAGGCTTGGAAGCCTGAAATTGCAGTGGGGGAGGGAGGCGCCATGGCCATCGGTGTCGGTATCATCGGCCTTGGCATGGCGGTCACGCCGCACATGCTGGCCCTGCGGGAACTGGACGCCGCGGGCCGCGTGCGCGTGGTCGGCGGGTTCGCACCGTCCGCGGCGCGGCGCGAAGGCTTCGCCGCGAAATGGCAGGCGCCGGTCTTCGGGAGCGTGGAGGCGTTGCTCGCCGAGCCTTCGCTCGACCTCGTGCTCATCCTGGCGCCGCCCGGCGAGCACCTGCCGCTCGCGCAACGCGTCGCGGCCGCGCGCAAGCACATGATCGTCGAGAAGCCGCTGGAGCGCACGGTGTCGCGCGGGGAGACGCTGGCGCGCATCGCCGAACAGGCGGGTGTGCTCGCCGGGATCTGCTTCCAGCATCGCTTCCGCCCCGGCGCGCTGGAACTGGCGCGCCGCATCCGCGACGGCGCGCTCGGCACGCCGCTCAGTGCGTCCGCCTCCATCCGCTGGTGGCGCGACGAGACGTATTTCGCGCAGCCGGGTCGCGGGACCATGGCACGCGACGGCGGCGGGGTGCTGCTGACCCAGGCGATCCACACCATGGACCTGCTGCTGCACCTGATGGGCCCGGTGCGCGATGTCGCAGGCTTCGCGATGAGCTCCGGCCTGCGCGCGATCGACACCGAGGACATCGCCTCCGCCGCCATCCGGTTTCGCAACGGCGCGATCGGCGTGATCGACGCGACCTCCGTCGCGCGCCCCGGCTTTCCCGAACGCATCGAGATCGCCGGCACGCAGGCGAGCGCGCTGCTGGTCGGCAACCGGCTGGAATGGTTCGCGGGCGAGGGGCCGCCGGAGGTCGTGGACAGCGGCGCCGGCACCGGCGGCGGCGCTGATCCCATGGCCTTCGACCACGGCCCGCACCGCGCCCTGATCACGGAGATGCTCGATGCGATCGCGGAGGGGCGGCCGCCGTCGAACGACGCCCGCAGCGCGCTGCATGTGCAGCGGCTGATCGAATCCTGGCTGACCAGCGCGGAGGCAGGCGCATGACCATCACGGGCACCACGCGGCTCCTCGCGATCATCGGCGATCCCGTCGCGCCGCTCCGCTCCCCCGGCTTCTTCAACGAGATTTTTGCGCGGACCGGCCGCGACATGGCCTTCGTGGCCTTCCAGGTCCCGAAAGGCGCGCTCGCGGCGTCCTGGCCGGCCTTCCTGGCCATGAAGAACCTCGACGGGCTCGTCATCACCATGCCGCACAAGGAGGATGTGGTGCCGCTGCTGGCGGGACTCGGGGCCACGGCGAAGCTGACCGGCACGGTGAACACGATCCGCCGCCGCGCGGATGGCGGCTTCGAAGGCGACATGTTCGACGGCGGGGGCTTCCGCGACGGGCTGGAACGTGCGGGGCATCCGGTGCGCGGCAAGCGCATCCTGCAGATCGGCTGCGGCGGGGCCGGGACAGCGATCGCCTGCGCGCTGGCGCGGGCCGGTGCGGCGGAACTGGTGCTGCACGACATGAATGCGGCGAAGTGCCAGGGGCTGATTGCGCTGCTGCGGGCGAACTTCCCGGCGACGCAGCTGCGGGACGGCGCGCCCGATCCGCGCGGCTTCGACATCGTGGTCAACGCGACGCCGCTCGGGTTGAAGGAGGGCGACCCGATGTCCCTCGACGCCGCGCTGCTGGTGCCGTCGCAGGTGGTGGCCGATGTGATCCCGAACCCGGAGGTCACGCCGCTGGTCGCCGCGGCGCGCGCCATCGGCTGCGCGACGACGACGGGGCGGGACATGCATGTGGGCCAGGCGCGGCTCGCCGTCGCCTATCTCGGCATCGAGGGGCTGGGGCTCTAGAGCACGGTCCGATCGGCTGGAATCAGCCGACCGGACGGTCGTGCTCTAGAAAGTATTGTTCCTAGAGCAGCTTATGTCCGATCAGCGGAACCGCGCAGCGGTTCTACCTGATCGGACGCTGCTCTAACCCGGCCGGCGGTGCACCATCAGGTCGTTCTCGCCGGCCTGCACCACCTCGTCCCGCTGGTTCAGCAGCGTCAGGTCCAGCGTGACGATGCCGCGGTCCGCATGGCGTGTCGTGCGCTTCGCGACGACGCGGATGCGCGCATGGATGCGGTCGCCCGCCAGGATCGCGCCGGTGAATCGCCAGCGCCAGCCGAGCGAGACGATGGCGGCGAGCCGCACGGAGGCGCGGTTCTTCAGCCCATCGGCCAGGGCAAGCCCCAGGATCCCATGCGCGACCTTCCCCGGATAGCCGAGCGACCGCGCGTAATCGTCATCCACATGGATCTCGTAGAAATCACCGGACAGCCCGGCGAAGGCGAGGATGTGGTGCTCGCTGACCGTGATGCCCGGCGTCTCCCATTCCAGGCCCTCCGCGATATCCTCGAACGCCAGGCGACCGTCATCGCGGTTCATGCGAGCAGCGTCCTTGCCATGATCATGCGCTGGATCTGGTTCGTGCCTTCATAGATCTGCGTGATCTTCGCATCGCGATAGAGCCGTTCCACGCGCACGCCGCGGATGTAGCCGGATCCGCCATGGATCTGCACCGCATCGGCGGTGCGCGCGACCGCCGCGTCGCTCGCAAAACATTTCGCCATGGAGGCGGCGAGGGTCGCGCTTGCGCCGCCATCCAGCAGTCGCGCCGCATCGAGGATCATCAGCCGCGCCGCCTGCGCATCCTTCGCCATGTCGGCGACCATCCACTGCACGGCCTGGAAATCGGCGATCGGCTTGCCGAACTGCACGCGCTGCCTCGCATGCGCGACGCTGTCCTCGAGCGCCGCCATCAGGATGCCGAGCGCCAGCGCGGCGATGCCGATGCGGCCCTTGTCGAGCACCGACATCATCATGTGGAAGCCGCGCCCCTCCTGGCCGAGCAGCGCCTCCGCCGGCAACCGCACCGCATCGAAGGTGAGGCCGCCCACCTGCGAAGCGCGCTGGCCCATCTTGTGCTCGCGGCGGCCGCGCGCGACGCCGGGGCTGTCGAGATCGACGAGGAAGACCGACATGCCCCGATGACCGGCGGCGGGATCGGTGCGCGCGAGGACCGCGGCGAAATCCGCGACGGGCGCATTGTGGATCCACATCTTGGCGCCATTCAGAACCCAGCCGGCGCCGTCGCGCACCGCCGTGCTGCGCAGCCCGGCCAGGTCCGACCCCGCGCCTTCCTCGGTCAGCGCGTAGGCGCAGCGTCGCCCGGCCGCGAGCAGGGGCCGCAGGTAGCGCGCCTGCTGCGCAGGCGTGCCGTGTCGCGCGAGAAGAGTGCCGAGCAATTCCACCAAGCCGACCTGGTCGGCCACCGAGGCATAACCGCGCGACAGCTCTTCCATGACCAGCGCATAGGCAAGCGCATCGCCGCCGACGCCGCCCAGGGCCTCCGGAACCGTCACGCCGAACAGCCCGGCTGCGGCCAGTTCTGCATAGAGATCGGCCGGGTAGGCCTCTGTCTCATCGAGCTCCGCCGCGCGGGGTGCCACCGCGGTCTCCGCGAAGCGGCGCGCGGCCTCGCGCATCAGGCGATGCGTTTCGGATAATCCCTGCGGGGCAAGCAGATCGAGCGTCACGACACGGAGCTTGGCATGGTCCCGCCCTGCCATGAAGCGTCGTGCCCCGGTGCCGCCCGGTTTATCTGCGCCATTTTTGATATATGTCTAGGATCGAATGCATTAATCGGCGAGATAGGGATCGTAATCGAGATGTGACTCCGGGCCATGCCGGATTTCGCGACGGCGTTCCGTATCGATGCGGAGGTTCGTTGCGGTCCGCCCCAAGGCAGCCGGTGGGGAAGGATCCTGAGGCCATGGCCCCATGGCGCTGACGCGGAGCATGATTCTCGTGGCCGCGGCAATCGTCGCGGCGGCGGCTGTCGCATTGCGGCGGGTGCCGCGGCGTGGCGGGACGGGCAGGCCGACAGCCGCGCCGCGCGCCACCTCCGATCCCGCCGAGATTCCGGATCGCTACCGCGTGCTGTTCGAGGGCGCGCGGGAGGGGCTTTGCGTGCTGCGCGACGGACGCGTCTGCGTCGCCAATCAGAGCTTCGCGCGGATGCTGGGCCACCGGCGCGATGATCTGCTCGGTCGTGAGGTCAACGAGCTGGTCAGTCCGCAGGACCGCGACGCCGCAGGTGGCATCCTGCGGGGCGGTGATGCGGAGGTTCAGCGCACCATTCGCATGCAGACGCGCCAGCGCGGTCCGCGCTGGTTCGAGATCGGCAGCAGGCCGATCGAATGGGAAGGGCAGCCCGCCACTCTCGTCTTCCTGGATGACATCCATGCGCGCCACGTCGCGGGGGAGCGGATCC
>JAYRQX010000367.1:0-1959 GCA_041910415.1 Acetobacteraceae bacterium
CCGCAGCGCGGCCTGGGCGGAGACGCGGCGCGGCGTCGCCGGCGATCCCGCCGCCTGGAACGCGGCGACGGGGCGGCCGGTGCGCAGCCTGGAACAGACGCTCGCCGCCCTGCCCGCGACGGTGCAGGAACGCTGGTTCGCGCGGCTTTGGCCGCTGAAGCCGGTCGCGATCGGCACGCTCTCGGCGTTCTGGATCGCCTCGGGCGCGATCGGGCTGGTGCGGTATGAAGCGGCGGCGGCGGTGCTGATCGCGCGCGGCGTGGATTTTGTCGGCGCCGACATCGCCGTCGCGCTCGGTATCCTCGCCGACCTCGCATTGGGCCTGGCGGTGCTGGTGCGGCGCTGGGTGCGGGCGGCGGCGGGCGGCATGGTCCTGGTCACGGCCGGCTACCTGGCGGGCGCGACCTGGCTCGCGCCGGATCTCTGGGCCGATCCGCTGGGGCCGCTGGTCAAGACCGTGCCGGCCATGGTGCTCGCGCTGTTCGTGCTGGCCGTGGCGGAGGAGCGGTGATGGACACGCTGCTCCTGCTGCGCTGGCTGCATGTGATCGGCGCCTCCGTGCTGCTCGGCACCGGGGCGGGGATCGCCTTCTTCATGGTGATGGCGCAGCGCACGCGCGATGCGCGCATCGTCGCCCATGTCGCGGGCACGGTGGTGACCGCGGATTTTCTGTTCACTGCGACGGCGGTGGTGGCGCAGCCCGTCACCGGGGCGTTGCTCGCGTGGCAGCTCGGCTGGTCACTGGCCGAACCCTGGATCGTCCTCTCCCTCGCGCTCTACCTGCTGACCGGCGTCTTCTGGCTGCCCGTGGTCGCGATCCAGGTGAAGCTGCGCCGGCTGGCGGACGACGCGGCGGCGCGGGGCGCGGCGCTGCCGGCGGAATACGACCGGCTCTACCGCATCTGGTTCGCCTGCGGCTTTCCGGCCTTCGCCGCGGTGCTCGCGATCATCTGGCTGATGCTGGCGCGGCCGGCGCTGTGGTGAGGCTCACGCCGGCACGTCGCGGTCGCCGTCGCCCAGCGTCTTCTGCATGAACACCACGTCCAGCCAGCGGCCGAATTTCAGCCCGACCGCGTGGATCACCCCCGCGCGGCGGAAGCCGAGCGACGCGTGCAGCCCGATCGAGCCCGCGTTTTCCGAATCGCCGATCACCGCGATCATCTGGCGGAAGCCGCGCGCCTCCGCGCGCGTCAGCATCTCGGCGACCAGCGCCTTGCCGACGCCCTGGCCGCGCACGCCTTCCCGTACATAGACGCTGTTCTCGGCCGTGAAGCGATAGGCGGTGCGGTCGCGGAAGGGCGTGAAATAGGCGTAGCCGGTGATGCCCGTCTCGTCCTCGGCGACCAGCCAGGCGCAGCGGGCCTTGCGCACCTTGGCGAACCGCGCGGCCATGTCGTCCTGCGGCGGCGGCTCCTCCTCGAAGGTCCCGGTGCCGTGCAGCACGTGGTGCGCGTAGATGGCGGTCATGGCCGGAAGATCGGCCTCGGTGGCATCGCGGATCGGCATGAAGGTCCTCAGACGGGCAGGCCGAGAGCCTGCGCGAGTTTTTCCGCCAGGGCCAGCAACGCGCGGTCGCGGCCGGGGGCTGCGACCAGCGAGAGGCCGACCGGCGCGCCCTTCGCGCGCCCCACGGGCAGCGTGACCTCCGCCAATCCGCCGAAGCCCGCGATGGCGGTCACGCCCATGCTGCGCTCGCGCACCGCGTTCTGTTCGGCGAGCGTCGCGGTCAGAAGCGGCGCCGGCGCGGGCGAGGTCGGGTAGATCATCACCGCGCCGCCGGCCAGCAGCGGCGAGAGCCGCGCCTGCATCAACCGGCGGAAGGCGCGGCCGGCGCGCGCCTTCGCGGGGTCCATCGCCTTGGCGGCGAGGAAGCGTTCCTTCACCCCCGGCCCGAATTGCGGGCTCGTGCTCTCGATCCAACCGCCGAGCGCCGTCCAGGCCTCCTCGGCCATGGCGCAG
>JAYRQX010000368.1:0-16113 GCA_041910415.1 Acetobacteraceae bacterium
ACTCCCCCGGCACCCCCTCCGTCTCGTCACATCGTCAGATCAGGCCGTCGGTCGCGCTCAGGATGCGGACATGGTGGTCCACGTCGCCGAACATGGTGTCGATCGCGGTCAGGCGCTTGAAGTAGTGGCCGCCGCCATACTCCATCGTCATCGCGATGCCGCCATGCATCTGCACGGTCTGCTGGCCGACGAAGCGGAGCGAACGGCCGACCTGGATCTTCACGCCCGACATCAGGCGGGACCGTTGGTCGGCATCCTCCTCCAGCACCGTCATGGCGCCGAGCATGGCCATCGACCGCGCCTGCTCGATGTTCACCAGCATCTCGGCCGCGCGGTGCTGCAGCGCCTGGAAGCTGCCGATCGGACGCCCGAACTGCTTGCGCGTGCGCAGGTATTCGGTCGTCATCTTCTGCGCCGCATCCATGCAGCCGACGGCCTCGGCCGCCAGCGCCGCGATGGTCTCATCGACCACGCGGCTCACCAGCGGTAGGCCGTCGCCCGGATCGCCCAGCGCGGCGTCACCGCCAAGCTTGACGTTGTCGAAGCTGATGTCCGCGGCGCGCTGCCCGTCATTGGTCGGGAAGCCGCTGCGCGTCACACCCTTCGCATCCGCCGGCACCAGGAAGACGCCGATGCCGCCCTTGTCGCGCGGCCCGCCGCCCGTGCGCGCGGTGACGACCAGCTTGTTCGCGACGTCACCATGCACGACGACGCCCTTGCGCCCGTTCAGCACCCAGCCGCTGCCATCCTTCTTGGCCGTGGTCGTCACGTCGAACAGGTCGTAGCGCGCCTGCGGCTCGGCATAGGCGAAGGCGAGGAGCGTCTCGCCGCTCGCGATGCCCGGCACGAGATCCGCGCGCTGCGCCTTGCTCGCACCATGGCGGAGGAAGCCGCCGCCCATCACCACCGTCGCCATCCAGGGCTCGAGCGTGATGGCGCCACCGAGCGCCTCGGCGACCAGCATGGTCTCGACCGGGCCGCCACCGAAGCCGCCATCCGCCTCGGCGAAGGGCAGGCCGAGAATGCCGATCTCGGCATACTGCGCCCACAGGTCGCGCGACCAGCCATCGGCGGTCTTCATGTATTTCTTGCGGTCCTCGAAGCCGTATTTCGCGGCCAGGAGCTTGCCCAGGCTGTCCTGCAACAGCCTCTGGTCTTCGGAGAGATCGAAATCCATTGCTTCAGAGCCCCAGGAACGCTTTGGCCATGATGTTCTTCTGGATCTCGGTGGAGCCACCGTAGATCGTCTGCTTGCGCCAGTTGAAGTAGGTCGGCTGCGACAACGTCATCCAGTCAGGCGCGAATTCCGGCTCGTTCCGCCGGTCGCTGTCCTCGTTGCCGCCCGCGACCAGGCCGTAGGGCCCCGCCGCGAGAACATAAAGCTCGCTGATCGCCTGCTGGATCTCCGTCCCCCGGATCTTCAGCACGGAGGACGCCGGGTTCGGCTTGCGGTTCTTGAGCTGCTTGTTCTCGTCGGCGAGCACGCGCAGCGTCGTCATCTCCAGCGCCTTGAGCTGGACTTCCACTTCCGTCAGGCGTTCGCGGAAATGCGGGTCCTCGAGGATCGGACGGCCGCCACCGGGCGCTTCCTTCGCGATCATCTTGAGCCGGCGGATTCGTTCCTTCGAGGCACCCACGCGGGCCTGGCCCGTGCGCTCGTTGGAGAGCAGGAATTTCGCGCAATCCCAGCCTCGATTCTCGGTACCGACGAGGTTCGAGACCGGCACCTTCACATCATCAAAAAAGACCTCGTTCACCTCATGCGCGCCGTCGATGGTGATGATCGGGCGCACGGTGATGCCCGGCGTCTTCATGTCCACGAGAAGGAAGGAAATGCCCTCCTGCTGCTTGGCCGCACCGGGGTCGGTGCGGACCAGCAGAAAGATCCAGTCCGCGTGCTGCGCCAGCGTCGTCCAGGTCTTCTGCCCGTTGACGACGTAATGGTCGCCGTCCCGCTTCGCCGCGCATTTCAGGCTCGCGAGGTCCGACCCCGCGCCGGGCTCGGAGAACCCCTGGCACCACCAGTCGTCCAGGTTCGCCATGCGCGGCAGGTGATGCTTCTTCTGCTCATCCGTGCCGAAGGCGATGATGACCGGCCCGCACATGGATGTGTTGAAGGCGAGCGGGATCGGCGCCGGCGTGGATTGCAGTTCCTCGCTCAGGATGAAGCGCTTGATCGCGGTCCAGGGCTGCCCGCCCCATTCCACGGGCCAGTGCGGCACCGCCCAGCCCTGCTTGTTCAGCGCCTTCTGCCACTGCACGACCATCTCCTTGGTCGGCGTGCGGCCCGACGCCATGCGTTCGCGCGTCGCGGCGGGCAGGTTCTTGTCGATGAACGCGCGCACTTCCCGGCGGAAGGCGCGTTCCTCGTCGGTGAATCGGAGGTCCATTGGCGTTCGTCCCTCTGCGGTGTTCAGTTCGTTGCCGAGGCTGCGATCCGGCTGGACTGCTCTTCCTCGATCAGCATGCGTTTCGACAGTTTGCCCACGGATGTGCGCGGGAGCGAGTCCCTGATCGCGAGCGCCGCGGGCAGTTCGTGCTTGCCGAGGCGGTCGGCCAGAAAGCCCTGCAATTCCTCGAGCGTGAATGCCTGCGCGCCCGAACGGATCGTCACATAGGCCTTGACGATCTGCCCACGATATGCATCCGCGATTCCGATGACGATGCATTCCGCAACGGCGGGATGCTCGTAGATCGCGTCCTCGACCACCTGCGGATAGACGTTGAAGCCGGCGGTCAGGATCATGTCCTTCTTGCGGTCGGTGAAGGTGACGAAGCCATCATCGTCCATGCGGCCGATATCGCCGGTCAGGAACCAGCCATCCACGAAGGCACGGGCGTTCTCCTCGGGCCGATTCCAATAGCCCTGCATCAGGCTCGGCCCGCGCATCCGGATTTCGCCGGTCTCGCCAGGCGGCAACTCGCGGCGCGGATCGTCCAGTGCGGCGACAGAAATCTCCACACCCGGCGGCGGCAGACCCGCACTGCCCAGCCTGGTCGGAAAGCCGGGCGGAGGATGGACAACGCCGAGCGCCGCGCCCTCCGTCATGCCCCAGCAGCCGGCGAGGCGCGTCCCGGTCAGGCGCTCGAAACGCCGCCCGACCTCGATCGGAAGCGGCGCGCCGCCGGAATTCGCCAGCTGGACACTGGAGAGATCGCGCTTCTCGATACCGGGGACATTGGTGAGCGCGATGAATTGCGTCGGCACGCCGGAGAGCGACGTCGCGCGCAGTTCCTCGATATCCTTCGCGAACTGCTCGGCCTCGAAGCGCGTGCGGATGAGCAATTCCGATCCCTGCGCGAGGTGATCGTGAACCACCATGAGGCCGAAGATGTGGAACTGCGGCAGAATCAGGATCGTCCGCCAGGGTTCGGGATTCGGGCCTCGGCCCGCGCCGAACCACAGCCTCCAGCACGCGGCTGTTGCCGCCAGGTTTGCGTGCGTCAGCATCGCACCCTTCGGCAGGCCCGTCGTGCCACCGGTGTACTGCAGCAGCGCGACTTCCTCCTTGTCCAGGGTCGGCCATGGATCGAGCGGCGGCGCCGCAAGCAAGGCATCGAAGGGCGTCATCTCCGACGGAACCGGCGCCGAAGGCGGCCCTGCGCCCCATCGCGCATCGTCCGCCACGATGATGCGATCCACCAGCCCGGCAGCGTGCAGCTTCGCGGCCGCTTCGACCAGCGGCGGGAGCGCCAGCGTCACTAGCACCCGCGCGCCGGAATCGGTCAGCTTGTGCGCCAGCTCGCGCGGCGCATCGAGCGGGCTCAGTTGCATCAGCCGCCGCCCGGCCACCGCCGCACCGTAGAAGGCGATGGTGTGATGAGGCGTGTTCGGCATGTAGAGTGCGACGCCGGACGCGGCCTCCGGCATGGCCATGAAGGCCGACGCCGCGCGCGACACCAGATCGCCCAGTTCGCGATAGGAGATCCGCGCATCGCGGCAGCGGATGGCAACGCGGTCGGCGTAGGCGGCCACCGCCCGCGCCAAGTGCTCACCGAGCGTCCGGGTCTCGATGGGCGCATTCCAGCGGATCCCGGGCGGGTAGGACCGTTCCCAACGGAACGGCTGCCGCCCCGCCGCCGTGGTCATGACACCTTGCCGCTCCCCATGCCCGCGAAGCTGCCACCATCGGCGGCGAGCTTTTCGATGAGCGCCGCCGGCTTGAGGTTTGCGTCACCCGTCACATCGGCATAGTGCGCCAGCTTGTCGCGCACGTTCTTGAGCCCCTGCGTGTCACCCCAGAACATCGGTCCACCGCGCCAGGCCGGCCAGCCAAAGCCATTGGCAAAAATCACGTCTATGTCGATGGGGCGATAGGCGATGCCTTCGTCCAGGATACGCGCGCCCTCGTTCACCATCGGCAGCAGCAGGCGCTCCAGGATTTCCTGGTCCTCGATCTTGCGGCGGCGCACCTGCATCTTCTCGGCCACGTCCAGGATGATCTTCTCGACCTCCGGATCGGGAATCCGATTCCGCTTTTCGTCATACTTGTACCAGCCGGCATTCGTCTTCTGGCCGAAGCGGCCAAGCGCCACCACCGCATCGGCCACGGGTGCGACCGTGCCGCGTGCCTTGCGGACCGCGGCCCCGATGTCGAGCCCCGCGAGGTCGCCCGTCGCGAGCGGGCCCATCGCCATGCCATAGGTCTCCATCACGCGGTCGATGTCCTGCGGCAGGCAGCCTTCCAGCAGCAGCTTTTCCACCTGCGGCGTGCGCTTGCCGGTCATGCGGTTGCCGACGAAGCCGTCGCAATTGCCCACGAGGACCGGCAGCTTGCCGATGCGCTTGCCGAACTCCATGGCCGTCGCGATGGCCGTCGCGTTGGACTTGGCACCCTTCACGTTCTCCAGCAGGCGCATCACGTTCGCCGGGCTGAAGAAGTGCATGCCGATGACGAGTTCCGGCCGCTTCGTCGCGGACGCGATCTCGTCGATGGAGAGCGTCGAGGTATTCGACGCGAGCACGACACCCGGCCGCGCCGCCTTGTCGAGCCGCGCGAAGACCTCCTTCTTCACGCCCATATTCTCGAACACGGCCTCGATGACCAGGTCAGCCTCGCCCACCGTCTTCTCGAAATCGGTCGTGCCGGTCAGGTTGGCGCGGCGCTTCTCGTACTCCGCCTGGGTGAAGCGGCCGGACTTCACGCTGCGCTGCCAATTGTCCTCGCAGCGCTTGAGCCCCTTCGCCAGCGCTTCCTCGCTGGTCTCGACGATGGTCACGGGCACGCCGAAGTTCGCGGCGCTCATGGCGATGCCGCCGCCCATCGTGCCGCCGCCGATGACGACCAGCTTCTTCACATCGGCCGACTTCGCATCGGCCGGCAGATCCGGCACGCGCTGCGCCTCGCGCTCGCCGAAGAAGATGTGGCGGAGCGCCTTGGACTGCTCGCCGGCGACGAGGCTCGCGAAGAGGTCGCGCTCCTTCTGCAGCCCCTGCCCGAAGGGCAGCGTCACCGCCGCCTTCACCGCCTCGGCCGCGCCCTTCGGGCTTTCCTGGCCGCGGCTGCGCTTCAGCAGCGCGGCAGCCGCCGCATCCAGCGCGGCCATGTCCACATTCGTGATGTGGTCGCTGCGGTTGCGCGCCAGGACGAATTTCTTGCCGGACGCGACCGCCTCCTTCGCCCAGGCGACGGCACCCTTCTCCAGGTCGCCCTCGATGATCGCGTCGATGAAGCCGAGCTTGACGGCAGCCGGCGCCGGGACCGGGTCGCCCGACACGATGATCTTCATCGCCGCTTCCGCGCCGATGAGCCTGGGCAGGCGCTGCGTGCCGCCCGCACCGGGGACGAAGCCGCGCTTGACCTCGGGGAGCCCCACCATGGCCGTCGGCGTCGCCACGCGGGCATGGCAGGTGAGCGCGACCTCGAGCCCGCCGCCAAGGGCCGAGCCGTGGATCGCCGCGACGACGATGCCGGGGTAGCCTTCCATCGCATCGAAGACTTCGGTGAGCGACGGCGGCAGGCGGGGCCTGCCGAATTCGGTCATCTCGGCGCCCGCGCAGAACAGGCGGCCTTCCCCGATGATCACCACCGCCTTCGCCCCGCTGGCGGCCGCATCCTTGAGCCCCGCCAGCAGCCCGGCCCGTACCTCCGTGCGCAGCGTGTTCACCGGCGGATTGGCAATGCGCAGGATGGCGACATCGCCATCGCGGCCACGATTGACGAAGACGGGGGCAGTAGACACGCGTGATTCCTCCGTGGAAGGCGCGCGAGCGCGCCGTTGTTCCGGCGGAGTGTCCGGCAAGGAGGCGCCGGGGGCAAGCACCCCCGGCCCGTCAGGTCATTCCGCGGGCGCCATCTCCGGCCCCGTGCCGCCGCGGCTGAAACGCCGCGCCAGGCTGTCGAAGCCGAGGTAGAGCACCGGCGTCACGAACAGGGTCAGGGCCTGGCTCACGATCAGTCCGCCCACGACGGCCAGGCCAAGGGGTTGGCGCAGTTCGGCCGCCGCGCCCCACCCCGCCGCGATGGGAATGGCGCCGGCGCCGGCCGCGAGCGTCGTCATCAGGATGGGACGGAAGCGGACGACGCAGGCGGTGCGGACCGCGGTGAAGGGCGCCTCGCCCGACCTCTGCCGCTGCAGGGCCACGTCCACGATCATGATAGCGTTCTTCTTAACGAGACCGATCAGCAGCAGCACGCCGATCACCGCGATGACCGAGAGGTCGAGGCCGAAGAGCCAGAGTGTGATGAAGGCGCCGAGGGCCGCGGCCGGCAGTCCCGAGAGAATGGTCAGCGGATGGATCAGGCTCTCATAGAGCACGCCCAGCACCACGTACATGATGAGCACCGCGGCGATCACGAGCATCCCCTGCCCGGCCAGCGCCTGCTGGAAGACCTGGGCGGCGCCGGAGAAGCCGGTCACGACGGTGGGCGGCATGCCCATGTCGCGCTCGACCGCGCGGATGGCGTTGACCGCGTCGCCCAGCGCGACGCCGGGCGGCGTGTTGAAGCCGATGACGACCGCCGGCAGCTGCCCCTGGTGGGAGACGTTCAGCGGGCCCGACCGCCGCTCGATGGATGCCACGGCCGACAGCGGCACGAGCCGCCCGGTGTTGGACCGCAGATAGAGCTTGGCGAGCCCGGTCTCGTCCCGCTGATCCTCGGGCAGCGCTTCCAGCACCACGGGATAGGCGTTCGCCTGCCCGTAGATGGTGGAAATCTGGCGCGACCCGAAGGCCGAGAAGAGCGCCTGCCGGACCTGGTCGATGGAGACCCCGAGCGCCGTCGCGCGGTCGCGGTCCACATTCACCTGCACCACCGGGCTGTCGAGCTGGAGATCCGTGTTCACGTCCTGCAGCTGCGGCAGTCCGACGAGGCGCTGCTCCATCCGCTGCGCCCATTCATAGAGCTCGTCCAGGTTCAGGCCCTGGAGCGTGTAGAGGAACTGCGTTCGCGTCTGACGCGCGCCGAAATTGATGTTCTGGATGGGCTGGAGGAAGACGCGCAACCCCGGGATCTGGCTCGCCTGCCGCCGCAGGTCCTGGATCACATCGACGACCGAAGGCCGCTGGCTGCGCGGCTTCAGCTCCACGAACAGGCGTCCCTGGTTGATGGAGATGGAGCCGCCGACCGTGCCGAGGTTCGACACGACGCTGTTCACATAGGGCGAGTTCTGGAAAATCGTGGACAGCCGCCCCTGCATCTCGGCCATCGCTTCCATGGAGGCGCCGCGCGGGCCTTCGGTGTTGACGATGACGAGGCCGGTATCCTCCACGGGGAAGAAGCCCTTCGGAATCGTCACCGCCATCCAGCCCGCCGCGACGACCGAGGCGATGAAGATCATCCAGACCGCGAAGCGCGCGTGGAGCGCGATATCGAGCAGCCAGGTGTAACCCTTCTCGATCCCGACGAAGCCGCGTTCCAGCACCCGGTCCACAAGCGAGGGCTTGCGGTGCGCGGGCAGGCGGGAGGCCATGAGCGGCGTGAGCGTCAGCGAGACGATCAGGGACGCGATGACCGAGAGCGAGACCGTCGCGGCGAAGGCGTTGAACACGCGGCCGACCACGCCGCCCATCAGCAGGATGGGCATGAACACGGCGCAGAGCGAGATGGTGATCGAGAGGACGGTGAAGCCGATCTCCCGCGATCCCCGGATCGCGGCCTGGATCGGGGACATGCCCTCCTCGACATGGCGCACGATCGCTTCCAGCACCACGATCGCGTCGTCCACGACCAGGCCGACCGCGATGGTCAGGCCGAGCAGGGTCACGTTGTCGATGCCGTAGCCGAGCACGTACATCAGCCCGAAGCAGACGCAGAGGCTGATCGGCACCGCAACGGTCGGGATCATGGTCGCGGCGATGCTGCGCAGGAAGAGGAAGCAGACCAGCACGACGAGGCCGATCGCGATGGCCAGGCTCTCCTGCACGTCATGGACCGCGGAACGGATCGAGACGCTGCGGTCGAGCATGACGTCGATCTGCGCCCCCGGAGGCAGCGCGCTCTGCAACGCCGGCAGGGTCGCGCGAACGCCGTCCACGACCTCGACCGTATTCGCATCCGGCTGCCGCAGGACCGCGAGCACAAGCGCACGGTTCGAACCGCGCCAGGCCGCGACGCGCTGGTTCTGCACGCCGTCCACGACGGTCGCGATCTCATTCAGCCGGATCGGCGCCTGCGGCCGCCCCCCGACGACCAGTTGCCCGAAGGCGTCGGCATTCTGCGGCTGATCGTTGGCGCGCAGCGTGAACTGCTGCCGCTGGCCCTGCAGCAGACCCACAGGGGTCGCGGAATTCGCCTGCGCGATCGCCTGCTGCACCGTATCGAACGCCAGGCCCATCGCCGCGATGCGGTCGGGGTCGAGAGCCACGCGCACCGAGTACAGCTGCTCGCCATAGGTCTGCACCTGCGCGACGCCGGGCACGCGGGACAGCGCCGGGCCGACGATGGTGCTGGCGATGTCGTTCAGCCGATAGAGCGGCGTCTCACCGCCCGACAGCGTGAGCAGAACGACGGGCGCGTCCGCAGGGTTCACCTTCCGATAGGAAGGCGGAATCAGCATGTCGACGGGCAATCTGCGCTGGGCGCGCGTCAGCGCCGCCTGCACATCCTGCGCCGCGGCGTCGATGTTCCGTCCGAGCACGAATTGCAGCGTGATCTGCGTCGTGTCCTGGCCGTTGATCGACGACATGCTCTCGAGGCCGGCAATGGTCGAGAACTCGCGCTCCAGCGGCAGCGCGACGCTCGTCGCCATGGTCTCGGGGCTGGCGCCCGGGAAGTTCGCGAAGATGGTGATGACCGGGAAGTCCACGCGGGGGACGGCGGCCACCGGCAGGCGTGTATAGGCCACGATCCCCGCCACCACGGCGGCGATCGAGAGCAGCAGCGTCATGACGGGGCGGCGGATGCAGAGTTCCGAAATATGCATGCGGCGTCTCCCCGTCCTGCCTCAGCGCGCCACCGAGGAGACGCGTGCAGGCTGCGGCGGGGCATTCCCGCCGGGCTGTCGCTCGACCACCCTTGACCCATTGGTGACGCGCTGCGCGCCCTCGACGATCACGCGCTCGCCACCCTGCACCTCGCCGGCGATCACCGCGCGATCCGTGAAGGTGCGGCGCAGCTCGACCGCGCGCCGGCGCGCCACGCCGTCCTCGGCCACCATGATGTAGCGGCCGGCCTGGCCGGTCTGCAGGGCCGCGGAGGGAATGCTGATCGCATCCTCCTCGGTCCGCGGGATCATCCTGACCTGGACATACTGGCCGGGCCAGAGGCGCAGCTCGGGGTTGGCGAAGCGCGCACGCAACTGGATCGTGCCCGTCTGCGTGTCCACCGCGCTGTCCACGAAGACGAGCCGGCCCTCGGCGGTCGCGTTCGGGTCGTCGCCGATCTGCACACGGACAATGGGATACTGCTCCTCGGGCCCCGCCATCGAGGCCTTCAGCAGGCTCAGCCAGCGCTCCGGGACCTGGAACTGAACGAGGATCGGGTCGACCTGGGTGATCGTCGCCATGGCCGTGTTCTCCGCCTGGCGGACGAAATTGCCGACGCGGAGCGGCAGGGCGCCGAGCCGGCCATCGGTCTCGGCGACGATGGTCGCGAACTCGATGCTGAGGCGCGTCTGCACGATCTGCGCCTCGGTGGCCCGGACCGTGGCAACGGCAGCCTGCGCGTCCGCCTGCGCCTGCTCGAAGCGCTGCTGGGCGGCGAAGCCTTCGCCGCGAAGGGACTGGTAGCGCACGAGGTCGGCCTGGGCGCGGGCCTGCAATGCCCGGTCGCGCGCCAGCTGCGCTTCCTGTTGCGCCAGAATGGCGCGGTTCAGGCGGGCATCCAGCGTGAAGAGAGGCTGTCCGCGGCGGACCATCTGGCCCTCCTGGACATGCACCTCGTCGATCTGGCCATCCACGCGGGTGCGGACCGTGACCACCGCCTCGGAGACGACGATGCCATTGGCCAGGATCTCGATCGGCACCGCACCGCGCTGGACGGGCTCCGTGACAACGGGAACCGGGGGCGTGATCGCCGTCTGGGCCGCGCGGGCTGCCGCTGCCTGGGTGGCCTGATGATGCTCATAGTATTTGAAGCCGCCGAAACCTGCGGCGGCGAGCAACCCCAGGACGATCAGTTTCGAAGACGTTGCCATCCAGCCCTCATTCCCGGTCGTCAGCCTGCCGTCAGCATGTCGTGGGGACGAGCGTCGCTGCTCGCACCCCGAGCGCCGGAGGCCCTGCTCCCCGTCTCATGCTCCCCGACGGGACGGAAGCATAGTCCCGTTTCATTTTCTAACACAGTCCGCGCAGCCGTGTCGGCGTCCCACGCCATGCTGCACTAGCGAAGAATCGCGCGTCGCTGCGCCAGCACATGGTACCGCGCCCGGACGAAGCAAGCCCCGTACCAGTATCGGGGGTCAGGCCAGTTCGGCGTTCAGGGCCCGGATGGTGGCGCGGTATTCGGCCGTGAGCCTGCCGCAGAGCGCGGAGGTGGTGGGAATGTCGTGCACGGCGCCAACCCCATGGCCCGCCGACCAGATGTTCACCCACCGCCGGCGCTTGCCTTCCCCCAGCTTCAGCTCGGCCTCGAAGGGCGGCAGGTTGTCGGGATCGAGACCCGCGGCTGCGAGGGATGGCTTCAGGAAGTTGCCCTTCACGCCGCTGATCGCGTCCGTATAGACGATGTCCTTCGCCTCGGCCGCGAGCACCATCTGCTTGTAGTCGTCCGAGGCCATGCTCTCCTGCGTCGCGATGAAGCGGGTGCCGAGATAGGCCATGTCGGCCCCGGCGGCCCGGGCGGCCGCGATATGCGCCCCGGTGGACATGCCGCCTGACAGCACCAGCGTGCCCGGGAACATGGCACGCAGTTCCTGCAGGAAGGCGAAGGGGTTGATCAGGCCGGCATGGCCGCCGGCGCCGGCGGAGACCGCGATGATGCCATCCACCCCCGAACGTGCCGCGTTGGCGGCGTGGCGGAGGTTGATGACGTCATGGAAGACGAGCCCGCCATAGGAATGGATGGCATCCACCACCTCCTGCACCGCACCCAGGGAGGTGATGACCAGCGGTACCTTGTGCCGCACCGTCATCTCCAGGTCCGATTGCAGGCGGGTGTTGGTGCGGTGGACGATCAGGTTGACGCCGAAGGGCGCGGCGTCGGGCCCACAGCGCTCCCTGATCTCGGACAGCCATTCCCCGTAGCCTTCGGGGCTTCGTTGATTGAGCGTGGGAAAGGTCCCGACGAGGCCGGCCTTGCAGGTCTCGACCACCAGGTCGGGCCCCGAGACCAGGAACATGGGCGCGGCGATGGTCGGGATGGCCAGGCGGCCCTGGAATGGTTGGGGAAGAGGCATGGCGCGCGTTTCCTCGGGTAAGGGGCGTTCGGAGGGTTCAGGCGATACGGTCGAAACGGAGGTCGCGGGCGCGGGCGCCGGAGACGAGGAAGCCGCCGGCCGGCTCCACCCGCAGATCGTACCAGCTTTCGAAGAGCACCCCTGGCACATGGATGCGGAGGATGCCCGGGGCGACCGGCTCGGCCCGCCAGGGGCCGGCCTTCACGACCGGGCCGTGCACCGTGACCTGCGCCTGCCCTCCGGCGAGCGCGATGCGCCACTCGGCCGCGAGTTCCGGGCAGGCGTAGCGGCCTTCCAGCCCCGGCGGCAGTTCCGTGGTCGCCGGCGCGCGGCGCCAGGTCGTGCGGATACCCGCATCGGCCTCGACCTCCAGCGCATCGCCGTCCGGCCGCAATGTGAAGCAGAACACGCCACGGCGGGCCGTGAGGCGGCCATCCGCGGTGGGCGAGAGCGCGAAGGGCACGCCATGGCTCCGCGCCATGGGCGTGCCATCCTCGGCGACGGAGAGGTCCAGCGTCGCGCCCGTGCCATCCTCCACCCAGCGGCCGGACAGGGCATCGAGGGCCGCGCGCGACGGCAAAGGCGGTGCAGGCAGCAGGCCCGGTGCGCCCTCCGCCACGTCGTCGAGCACCTGGTGGGCGAGGAGATGCGGGTCCGCGCCGCCGTGATTGGAGATGGCAATGATGGCCAGGTCCAGCGCGGGCACCCGCATGAAGCAGGTCTTGAAGCCCGGCCACAGGCCGCCATGGTCCATGGTGGCGAGGCCCCGGTGCTCACCGGCCTCGAGCCCGCGCGCGTAGCGGTTCAGCGCGCCATTCGTGAAGGGCCGCCGGTCCTGGAGGGACGCGGCCAGCGCAGCGCCGCCGACACGCCCGGTCGCGAAATTGCGCGCCCAGAGCGCGAGATCCTCGACACAGGAGACCATCCCCCCTTCCCCGCCGAGCGCGAAGCCATGGGCGGCGCGGACGAAGCCGCCCGCCGCGGGCAGGTAGCCCGTGGCGAGGCCCGGCACGACCCCCTCGGTCCCGCCCACCATGCGCGTCCGGGTCATGCCGAGAGGCGCGAAGATCCGGCGTTCCAGGAAGGCCGCCAGCGGCTCGCCGCCGACCCGCTCGATCACCAGGCCGAGCAGGAAGAAGCCGCTGTTGCAGTAGAGAAAGCGGCTGCCGGGGGCGAAGTTGAGCGTGCGCTGGCGGCAGATCGCCGCCAGCAGCTGCGCCGAGGTGCAGGGCTGCGCGAGATCCATGCCGCCGAGACGCGACAATTCCAGCATGTCGCGCAGGCCCGAACAATTGCGCATGAGGTGATCGAGGGTGATGCGCACCCCGAAATCCGGCAGCTCGGGCAGGTGGAGGTGGACATCATCCTCCGGGGAGAGCCGGCCGTCCCCGGCGAGCAGGAGGATCGCCGCGCAGGTGAACTGCTTGGTCACCGAGGCGATGCGGAAGCAGGTCTCGGGCCCGATCGGCACGCCCAGCTCCAGGCTCGCAAGGCCAGCCTGCCGATGCAGCACGAGGTCCCCGCCGCGAAGGATGCCCATGGCACATCCCGGCGTGCCCGGCGCCGCGAAGGGCGCGAGCCGCCGTTCCAGGCGACGCGAGAGGGACAGCAGGTCGAGGTCCAGGGCGAGGCGGTCCCGATGCGGAAGCGGCACCCTGCCCGGCGCGGTCCGCCTCGGCAAGCGGCGGCCCCTGCACAGGAACCGGGCAGTTACCATGGGCTGTTGCGCGCGCCGGGAGCCGGCGTCTAGGCTGCACGCAAGCGAGACCCGGACGAAGCGGGCGCAGCATCCGCGCCCCGTGCACGGGACAATTGAGGAACGTCAGATGAAGCTTGGCGCGGCGATTGCCGAGATCATGAAGCGCGAGGGAATCGAGATCCTCACGGGCTATCCGGTCAACCATCTGATCGAATTCGCGGCAGAGAAGGATATCCGCCCCATCATGGTGCGCCAGGAGCGCATCGCCGCCCACATGGCGGATGCGATCAGCCGTGTCACCTCCGGGCGCGTCATCGGCGCCTTCTGCATGCAGCACGGCCCCGGCACCGAGAACGCCTATGGCGGCGTGGCGCAGTGCTATGGCGAGAGCATCCCGGTGCTCGTGCTGCCCATGGGCTATCCGCGCCGCATCGCGCACATCGACCCGAACTACAACGCCTGCATCCAGATGCGCGGGATCACCAAGTCGGCCGAGCCGATCACGATCGCGGCCGAGGTGCCGAACATCCTCCGCCGCGCCTTCGCACGCCTGAGGAACGGCCGGGGCGGCCCCGTGCTGGTCGAGATCCCCACCGACATGTGGAACGAGGAGGTGCCGGAGCCGCTGGACTACCAGCCCGTCGCTGCCACGCGCTATGGCCCGGACCCGGCGGACGTCGCCCGCGCCGCGGCGCTGCTGGCGGGCGCCAAGCGCCCCGTGATCTATGCCGGCACCGGCGTGCATTGGGCGAAGGCCTGGCCGCAGCTGCGCGCGCTGGCCGAAATGCTGGCCGCGCCCGTCACGACGAGCCTGGGCGGCAAGTCCTCCTTCCCCGAGGACCATCCCCTCGCGCTCGGCTCGGGCGGCCTCGCCATCCCGAAGCCCGTACGCCATTTCCTGGACAATGCCGACGTCATCCTGGGCATCGGCTGCTCGTTCACGGAAACCAATTTCGGCGTGAAGATGCCGCGTGGAAAAAAGATCATCCACGCGACGCTGGAGCCCGATCATCTCGGTAAGGATGTGCCGATCGAGATCGGGCTGGTGGGCGACGCCGCGCTGACGCTGGATGGCCTGATCGCCGACTTGGCCACGCGCATCAAGCAGCCGCGCGATGCGGCGCCGGTCGCGCGCGAGATCACGCAGCATCGCGACGAATGGCTCGCGCAATGGGCACCGAAGCGCGATTCCAACGACGCGCCGCTCAACCCCTACCGCGTGCTGCGCGATCTCTGGCGCACGGTCGATGTGGACAACACCATCATCACCCATGACGCCGGCTCGCCTCGCGACCAGCTCTCGCCCTTCTGGGTCAGCCGCACGCCGCTCTCCTATCTCGGCTGGGGCAAGACGACGCAGTTGGGCTACGGGCTCGGCCTCGCCATGGGCGCCAAGCTCGCCGCGCCCGACAAGCTCTGCATCAATGTCTGGGGCGACGCGGCCATCGGCTTCACGGGGATGGATTTCGAGACCGCGGTGCGCGAGCGCATCCCGATCCTCTCGATCCTGCTGAATAATTTCTCCATGGCGATCGAGCTGAAGGTGATGCCGGTCTCGACGGAAAAATATCGCTCCACCGACATCTCCGGCGACTACGCGGCGATGGCCCGCGCCTTCGGCGGCCATGGCGAGCGGGTGACCCGTCCCGACGACATCGTGCCGGCCATCCGGCGCGGCATCGAGCAGACGAAGAACGGCACGCCGGCGCTGCTGGAGTTCATCACGAGCAAGGAGACCGCGGTGTCGCGGCTCTAGACGTTTCGATGGCGGCAGGGCACAAGCCCGGCCGCCCAAGGCGGAACACCGCCGGCCACCAGGGAGGAAGTATGGCGACGGTTGATATCCGCGACGTTCGCAAGGCGTTCGGCAGCACGCAGATCCTGCACGGGGTGAGCGTGGACATCGCCGATGGCGAGTTCGTCGTCCTGGTCGGGCCCTCCGGCTGCGGCAAGACGACGCTGCTCAGGATGCTCGCGGGGCTCGAGAACATCACGGGTGGCGAGATCGCGATCGGCGGGCGCGTGGTGAACGACGTGCCGCCGAAGGACCGCGACATCGCGATGGTGTTCCAGAACTACGCGCTCTATCCGCACATGACCGTCTTCGACAACATGGCCTTCTCGCTCAAGCTCGCGAAAGCGCCGCAGGAGGTGAAGGAGCGCGAGGTCGGCCGCGCGGCCAAGATCCTGGGCCTCGAGCAGCTGCTGCACCGCTATCCCCGCCAGCTCTCGGGCGGCCAGCGCCAGCGCGTCGCCATGGGCCGCGCCATCGTGCGCAACCCGCAGGTCTTCCTGTTCGACGAGCCGCTCTCCAACCTGGATGCGAAGCTGCGCGTGCAGATGCGCTCCGAGATCAAGGAACTGCACCAGCGGCTGAAGGTCACGACCGTCTATGTGACGCACGACCAGATCGAGGCCATGACCATGGCCGACAAGATCGTCGTCATGAACAAGGGCAACATCGAGCAGGCGGGGCCGCCGCTCGAGCTCTATGACCGGCCGGCGAACCTCTTCGTGGCCGGCTTCATCGGCAGCCCGTCCATGAACTTCATCGAGGGCCGGATCGCGGGCGGCCAGTTCCAGGATGCAGGCGGACATGCCTGGCCGCTGCGGATGAACGGGCACGCCGCGCCGGA
>JAYRQX010000369.1:0-2753 GCA_041910415.1 Acetobacteraceae bacterium
CGACGCCGCGCTCGGCATGGCGGCCGCCCAGGTGATCGTGGCGGAGAAACTCTTCAAGGAAGACTACGTCCGCGAGCAGACCGATCTTCCATTCCTCGTGCGCGAGGATACGGGCCGCTACCTGCGGGAAGCGGACCTGCGCAGCGGCGGTCTCGAGGACCGCCTCTACGTCTGGGACGAGGCGAAACGACACATCGCCGTGGCACCCGGCTGCCTGGGCGACGGAGAAGACGGTCGAACCCTCGCGCTCGGCACGCTGCGTCCCGCACTCACCGGGCGCTACACCGTGGAGGATGCCGAGGGGCGGGCGATCGAGGTACGCCCGGTCTTCGAGCGCCTGCGCGAACGGCTGGAGGAACACGCGCCGGAGAAGGTCGCGTCGCTCACCGGATTGTCACCCACGCTGATCCGACGTTTCGCGCGTGAGCTCGCAGCGGCGCCCGCGGCGATGATCTTCGCCTCCTGGGGCGCCTGCAAGCACCACCACAGCGATCTCTTCCAGCGCAGCATGATCCTGCTCATGGCGCTCACCGGCAACCAGGGCAAGTCCGGCGGCGGCCTGCGCATCGCGGCCTGGTGGGGCATCGATGGCCTGAGCCGCCTCACGACCCATGGCGAGCTCGGCATCAAGGAAATGCTGCGCGTGCTGCCGAAGGCGATCCGCGGCCTCACGCCGCGGGACTACGAGCAGCTCTACACCGAGCACAGCCAGAAATCGCCGATCGTGCCGCTCATGCCCTTCCTCTACGTGCACGGCGGATACCGGGAGCTGTGGTCGCGCTCCGACCTCATCGACCCGGCGTTGCCGCGCGACCTGGCGACATACATGCGCGAATCGATCGACCGGGGCTGGATCGAGATGCATCCACCGGAGAGCCGTTCGCCGAAGATGTTCATCTTCACGGGCTGCAATCCGCTGCGCCGCTGGCCCGCGCCGCAGCACGCGCTCGAGGGCCTGTGGCCGAAGCTCGACCTGATCGTGTCGGTGAATTTCCGCATGAGCGAGTCGACGCGGCACGCCGACATCGTGCTTCCGGCCGCCGGTTACTACGAGAAGCACGGCATCAAGTACGGCCAGACCTACCTGCCGTACCTCGTGTTCTCCGACCAGGCCGTGAAGCCGCTCGGCGAGTCGAAGTCCGAATGGGAGATCTTCGGCTTGCTCACCGAGCGCATCGCGCGGCGCGCCCGTGAGCGAGGCATCGGCGAGGTCCGCGGCTATCGCGACCGTCCGCTCGATCTCGGCCGCGCCGACGAGGTCTTCACCTCGGACGGCCGCTACGATCCGAAGGACCCGATCAAGCTGATCGACGACATCCTGCGCGACAGCCCGAGCCTCGGCGGCGTGAATGCCGCGCAGGCGCTGCAGATGGGCGCGGTGCCGATCGTCGGGCCCGCACGCCCCGGACCCGAGTACCACACGAGCAGCGACTTCGACCCGAAGGACACCTACTGGCCGCATCGCTGGTTCGTGGAAGACAAGGTCGCCTGGCCGACATTGAGCGGGCGCCAGCAGTTCTACATCGACCACCCTTGGTATCTGGAGGCGGACGAGGCGCTGCCGCGCCACAAGGATCCGCCGGGCGCCGGCAGCCGCTTCCCTCTGCGCATCAACGGCGGGCACACGCGCTGGAGCATCCACGCGATCTGGCGCGATCACGAACTGATGCTCCGCCTGCAGCGCGGCGAGCCGGTGTGTTTCATGAGTCCCGCGGACTGCGCTCCGCGCGGCATCCGCGACAACGATCGCGTACGGATCTTCAACGATACCGGGAGTTTCGAGTCGCTCGCGAAGCTCGCTCCGGGCGTGCAGCCCGGCGAGGTCATCATCTATCACGCCTGGGAACCGTTCCAGTTCGCCGGTGGCAAGGGTTGCCAGGGGCCGGTCGAGGCGCCGTGGAAGCCGCTGCATCTCGCCGGTGGCTATGCGCACCTTCACTACCGGATGTACTACGGCGCGCCGAGCCACTCCCCGCGCGGCACGCCGATCGAGGTGGAGCGGGTGGAGGTCGCGGCATGAGGGGCGCGGCGGCCGGAGAGCCGGCCCCGGATCGCGCAGGGCCCACCGACTGCACGGATCACACAATGCACACAGGACACACAGGACACACAGGACACACGGGACACACAGATCGCACGACTCACTCAGGCCACATTGATCATGCGGACCGCACGGCGCAGCTTCAGGGCGGGCTTGATGACGCGGTCGCGCGCAGCCGCGCGTGGGCGGCCTTCGCCCGGCTCTTCGAATACCCGGATTCCGCGACGATCGGGCGCGTCCGTTCGGGCGCAGTCGCCGAGGACATCGCGTCCGTGCTCGCGGCTGTAGAAGGTGCGGCGCCCGACCGTGAAGCGCTTGGCGACGCCGGCGCGGACGATGCGCTGGCGATCGAGTACACGCGGCTGTTCGACGCGGGCGGGACGGCGCCGTGTCCGCTGTACGGCGGCGCCTACGGCGGCGCACGCATGAATACGATGGAAGAAGCCGTGCGCTTCTACGATCACTTCGGGCTGACCCTTGCCGAGGCACCGCGCGAACTGCCGGATCACCTCGCGACCGAGCTCGAGTTCCTGCACTTCCTCGCATTCCGCGAAGCCGAGGCGCTGGCGGAGGGCGGCGATCCAGGCCCATGGCGCCGCGCGCAGCGCGACTTCATTGCACGCCACCCCGGGCGCTGGGTTCCCGAACTGCGCCGGCGCCTCGCGCGCGCGCAGTCGATGCGGTTCTTCGTGGAAGCTGCGGCGCGGCTCGA
>JAYRQX010000370.1:0-10306 GCA_041910415.1 Acetobacteraceae bacterium
CCCACTGACCTCGCGGAACTTTCCGCTGTGCAATATGAAATCCTCGCAAGGGCTTCTGAATTGGTGCGCGTGGGCGGGCGGTTGATCTACGCTACCTGCTCGCTGCTGCGTGCCGAGAACGAGGCGCAGATGGAACGTTTTCTGGGCGAGCGGTCCGGATTCAGGCCCGTGCCGCTGGAGGAGCTCTGGTTGTCGCTGCGTCCCGGCGTCTCCGCGCCGGGCGAGGGGCCGTGGATGGCGCTGTCCCCGGCGCGGCATGGCACGGACGGCTTCTTCGCCGCCGTCCTCGAGCGTGTCGCGTGATCAGCATCCGCCGCGCCCGGCCTGGCGATGCCGCCGCCATCGGCGCGGTGCACGCCGCCGCGTGGCAGGCGACCTACCCGACGATCCTGCCCGATTCCTATCTGGCGCAGCTCTCCCCGCTGCGACTCGGCGCCTTCTATCAGCGCGCCATCGCGGACCGGCGGGATGCGCATGCGGTCTTCGTCGCCGTCGCCGGCGACGGATCGGCGGGGGAGGAGGCGCAGGTGGTGGGCTTCGCCTCCGGCGGGCGGGCCCGGCGCGCGGGGCTCGCCGAAGGCGAGATCGAGACGCTCTACCTGCTGGACGACTACCGCGAATGCGGCGCCGGGCGGCGGCTGATGCGGGCGATGACCGCGCATCTGCGTGCCGTGGGCTGCCGCTCCGCCATGCTCTGGGTGCTGCGCGACAACCCCAGCCGCTGGTTCTATCAGCATCTGGGCGGCCGGGCGGCGGCGCGGGAGATGATCCGCGTGGCGGGCCAGCCGGTCGAGCAGATGGCCTTCGTCTGGGACCCCATCGACAGCCTGCTGAACGCGACGGCCTCGGCACGGGAGGGGTAGCGCACCGGAGCCTTGCGGCGCGCATCGGGCTGTGGTGCAAGCTGGCCCATGGACGCCCCCGCCACCGCCCCCCAGCACGACCGCATCCTCATCATCGATTTCGGCAGCCAGGTGACGCAGCTGATCGCGCGCCGGGTCCGCGAATCGGGCGTCTATTGCGAGATCTGGCCCTTCAACAAGACGGACGCCGCGCGCATCCGCGGCTTCGCGCCCCGGGGCATCATCTTCTCGGGCGGCCCGGCTTCGGTGACCGAAGGCGAGAGTCCCCGCGCGCCGCAGGATGTCTTCGGCATGGGCCTTCCCATCATGGGCATCTGCTACGGCCAGCAGACGCTGGCGCAGCAGCTGGGCGGCACGGTCGAAGGCGGGCATGCGCGCGAGTTCGGCCGCGCCTATGTCGAGGTGACGGGCGAATGCGCGATCACCCAGGGCATCTGGGCCAAGGGCGCGCGCGAGCAGGTCTGGATGAGCCACGGCGACCGCATCACGGAACTGCCGCCCGGCTTCCGCGTGGTGGCGAGCAGCGAGGGCGCGCCCTTCGCGCTGATCGCCAACGATGAGCGCCACTACTACGGCACCATGTTCCACCCCGAGGTCGTGCACACCCCGCATGGCGCGGCGCTCATCAGGAACTTCACGCATGGCGTCTGCGGCTGCACCGGCGACTGGACCATGGCGGGCTTCCGCGCCGAGGAGATCGCGCGCATCCGCGCCCAGGTGGGCAAGGGCCGGGTCATCTGCGGCCTGTCGGGCGGCGTGGATTCGAGCGTCGCCGCGGTGCTGATCCACGAGGCGATCGGCGACCAGCTGACCTGCATCTATGTGGATCATGGGCTGATGCGGGCGGGCGAGAGCGAGCAGGTCGTGCAGACCTTCCGGGATCGCTTCAACATCAAGCTCGTGCATCGCGATGCGAGCGAGCTGTTTCTTGGCCAGCTCTCCGGCGTCACCGATCCCGAGGCGAAGAGAAAAATCATCGGGCGGCTGTTCATCGAGGTGTTCGAGGACGAACAGAACAAGCTGGGCGGCGCGGATTTCCTGGCGCAGGGTACGCTCTATCCGGATGTGATCGAGAGCGTCAGCGCGACCGGCGGGCCGAGCGTCACGATCAAGTCGCACCACAATGTCGGCGGCCTGCCCGAGGGCATGCGCATGAAACTGGTGGAGCCGCTGCGCGAGCTGTTCAAGGACGAGGTTCGCGCGCTCGGCCGCGAGCTCGGCATCCCCGAGGAGATCGTGGGCCGCCATCCCTTCCCGGGGCCGGGGCTCGCCATCCGCATCCCGGGCGAGGTGACGCGCGAGAAGGCCGATCTGCTGCGCAAGGTGGACAGCATCTATCTGGAAGAGATCCGCAGCGCCGGTCTCTACGACGCGATCTGGCAGGCCTTCGCGGTGCTGCTGCCGGTGCGCAGCGTGGGCGTGATGGGCGACGGGCGCACCTACGACATGGCCTGCGCGCTCAGGGCCGTGACGAGCACGGATGGCATGACGGCGGATGTCTATCCCTTCGATGTCGCCTTCCTGAGCCGGGTCGCCAACCGCATCGTCAACGAGGTGCGCGGCGTGAACCGCGTGACCTACGACATCACCTCGAAGCCGCCGGGGACGATCGAGTGGGAGTGAGGCAGCCGTGACCCCAGACATCGTCCGCATCCCGAACAGGAAGCTGCCCAGCAAGTCCTCCGTCGCGATCTACCGGTTTCCGGGCGGCGGCGGGTTCCTCTGGGCAGTCGCGGTCTCGCCCGATCGCACCCAGGACATCCGTGCCCAGACGCGCGGCACGCTCGAGGTTCTCGACACATACCTGAAGGACGCCGGCATCGATCGCACGCGCATCGTGAAGGCCGAGGTGGTCGTAACCGACCACGACAACAAGCCGGCCTTCGACGAGGTCTGGGCGTCCTGGATGCCGGACGGCCATGGGCCGGTGCGATCCTTCGTCGAATCCCGGATGCCCGAGGGCGATCTCATCGAGATCATCATCACGGCGGCCCTGCCGGGCTGAGGCGGAACCCGGCGCGTGGCTAGCGCCGGCATATGGCTGACCAGCGACACGATTCCGGCCCTGCGGGTGCGGGACGGAACGCCTCGCCTGCCCGCCCGCCTGTGCCCGCCGCCAAACCTTCCTTCCCTCGGGAATGGGTGACGCCTCTCGATGTTCGGTCTATCTGCGGCCCGATCTGCCTGGAAATTGGTCATCGACACGCTGGAGTTGCACGAGTGAGCAGCATTGACGAAAAGCTTCTTCCCGCCGTCTCGGAAGTCATGCGGCGGAACCCGGGCGAAGCCGAGTTTCACCAGGCCGTCCATGAAGTGCTGGAAAGCCTTGGGCGCGTGGTGGCCAAGCATCCGCACTATCTGAATGACGCGCTCATCGAACGCATCTGTGAGCCCGAGCGACAGATCATCTTCCGCGTGCCGTGGACGGATGATTCGGGCCGCGTCCACATCAACCGCGGCTTCCGCGTGCAGTTCAACTCGGCCCTGGGGCCCTACAAGGGAGGCCTGCGGTTTCACCCCTCCGTCAATGTCGGCATCATCAAGTTCCTGGGGTTCGAGCAGACCTTCAAGAACGCCCTGACCGGCATGCCGATCGGCGGCGGCAAGGGCGGCGCCGACTTCGACCCGAAGGGCAAGTCCGATGCCGAGGTGATGCGCTTCTGCCAGTCCTATATGACCGAACTCTACCGGCATCTGGGCGAGTACACCGATGTCCCGGCCGGCGACATCGGCGTGGGGTCGCGCGAGATCGGCTTCATGTTCGGGCAGTACAAGCGCCTGACCAACCGCTACGAGGCCGGTGTCCTGACGGGCAAGGGGCTGGCCTATGGAGGGTCCCGCGCCCGGACCGAGGCAACCGGCTACGGCACGGTCTACTTCACGCAGCGCATGCTCGGCACCCGTCGCGATACTCTGGAAGGCAAGCGCGTGGCGGTTTCCGGTTCGGGCAACGTGGCCATCTATGCGATGGAGAAGGCCATCAAGTTCGGCGCGACCATCATTGCCTGCTCTGACAGCTCCGGTTACGTCGTTGACGAACACGGTGTCGATCTCGCCCTCATCAAGGAGATCAAGGAGGTGCGGCGCCAGCGCATCTCGGAATACGCGCGGCTGAAGGGAGTCGGCGTGCATTTCATCCAGGGCGGTTCGATCTGGGACGTGCCGTGCAGCATCGCGCTGCCCTGCGCGACGCAGAACGAGTTGTCAGGCCGGGATGCGGCGACGCTCGTGCGCAACGGCGTCATTGCCGTCGCCGAGGGGGCCAACATGCCCTGCACGCCGGAAGCGGTGAAGATCCTGCAGGATGCGGGCGTGTTGTTCGCGCCCGGCAAGGCGGCGAATGCAGGCGGCGTCGCCACCTCGGCGCTTGAAATGCAGCAGAACGCATCACGGGATAGCTGGACGTTCGACCAGGCGAAGGAGCGGCTGATGCAGATCATGAATGACATCCACGACAGTTGCCACGCGACCGCCGAGGAATATGGCGCCCGTGGGAACTACGTGCTTGGCGCCAACATCGCCGGCTTCGTGAGGGTGGCAGAGGCCATGCGCGCGATGGGCATCATCTGAAGGGGCGGGCCCGCGTCCATGCCGCGGACACGGGCTCCTGGCCCATCGAACCACGTCGCCGCACCAGCGCGGTCGGGAGCAAGCGCACGCCATGGGCCTTGATGCACGTCAGCGCTGCGCCTGGGCCAACGCCGACCCGCTGATGGCGCAGTATCACGACACCGAATGGGGCGTCCCCCTGCGCGATGCGCGCATGCTCTGGGAGACGCTGATGCTGGAGGGCTTCCAGGCCGGCCTTTCCTGGCAGGTCATCCTGCGCAAGCGCGAGGCGTTCCGGCATGCCTTTGCGGGCTTCGATCCCGTGAAGGTCGCGGCCTTCACCGAAGCCGACATCGCGCGCCTGCTCGCCGATCCCGGCATCGTCCGCTCCCGCGCCAAGATCGCGGCGACCATCGCCGGGGCGCGGATCTTCAACGCCATGCAGGCGGCCGGCGACGACTTTTCGGCGTTCTGCTGGTCCTTTACCGGCGGCGAGACCATCCGCGGCACCGGCAAGCCGACGCAGACGCCGCTCTCGGAGACGATCTCGAAGGAACTGAAGCGGCGGGGCTTCAAATTCGTCGGCCCCACCATCGTGTACGCCTGGATGCAGGCGGTCGGCATCGTCAACGACCACGCGCCGCACTGTTTCCGGCGCGGCGCGGTTTGAGCGGCGAGCCCGCACGCGCCCGGACCGCCGCGGGAACGCTGGCCTTGAATGGAGTTCTTGTTTTGTTCTAGTGAAGGGTGGGGGCTGAGGCGAAGGGGGCGACAGGGACGCCAGCCCCATGGCCGATCAGTTGTCGTTCGATCTCGGTGACCCCGGACGGTGGCGGCCCGGGCGGCCGGAGCGGCTCTTCTTCATGTTGCGGCCCGACGTACCGACCGCGGCGGCGATAGGGCGGTTCAGGCGTGATGTCATGCGAAGTCAGGGGCTGACGGGGACGGAGATCGGCGAGGACCGCCTCCACATCTCCCTGTGGCACCTGGGGAATCACCCGAGGCTGCGGGGGAAGACCATCTTCGCCGCTGAGGAAGCAGCGAAGGCGATCCGCCTGCCGCCGGTCGAGATCGAGTTTCACGGTCTCAAGACCTTCGAGCAGCCGTGGAAGACCAGACGCGCCACGGTGATGCTGGCCCGGCGCGGCGATCGGCTCATCGCACTCCATCACGCGCTCGGTCGCAGCCTTTCTCGCGCGGAAACGCCTTTCGCGCCGCATATGACGTTGTTCTACGGTCGCCATGCGCTTCCCTTCCAGACCATCCCGCCGATCCGCTGCCTCTTCCGCGACTTCGTGCTCGTGCACAGCGCGCATGGGCTCGGGAAGCACACCATCCTCGGCCATTGGCCGCTGGCTGGCTGACCGGCGCGCGGCGTCTTGGCGCGGCTGAGGGGGCGCGCCATCCTGCCCGGATGCAGAAGGGCACGGCCATGGCCGCCTCGGTCACCATCCACGGCATCAGGAACTGCGACACCATGAAGAAGGCGCGCGCCTGGCTGGACGCGCACGGCATCGCGCACGCCTTCCATGACTACAAGGTGAGCGGCATCGCACGCGGGACGCTGGAAGCCTGGGTGGGGAAGGCCGGCTGGGAGACGCTGCTCAACCGCGCCGGCACCACCTTCCGCAAGCTGCCGGAGGCGGAGCGGGAAGGGTTGGACGGTGCCAAGGCCATCGCGCTGATGCTGGCGCAGCCTTCCATGATCAAGCGTCCCGTCCTGGACGTGGCCGGCCGGCTGATCGTGGGCTTCCGCCCCGCGGACTACGAGGCCGCCTTTACGAAATAGCGCGTCGCGGCGGAATTCGCTGGCGTGCCGGTCGCGTGGCCCTATAGTTAGGTAAATGACTAACTATCAGCCCGCCCTCGACCAGGTCTTCCACGCCCTCGCCGATCCGACGCGGCGGGTGATGGTCGAGCGCCTGACCCGCGGCCCCGCCTCGGTCGGCGAGCTGGCGAAACCCTCCGGCATGGCGCTGCCGACCGTGCTGCAGCACCTCAAGGTGCTGGAATCCTCGGGTCTCGTGCGGTCGGAGAAGCAGGGCAGGGTGCGCACCTGCCGGCTGCAGCGCCCGGCGATGGATGCCGCCGGGGACTGGATCGCGCGCCAGCGCGCGGTGTGGGAGGCGCGGCTCGATCGTCTCGACGCCTATCTGCAGGACCTCCAGGCCAGGGAAGGAACGGATGATGGCAGGCCGCGGTGAGCCGGGCGGAACGGCGCTGGTGCTGACGCGCCGCTACGCCGCGACGCCGGAACAGGTCTTCGACGCCTGGCTGGACCCGGTGGGGCTCGGCGCCTGGCTCTTCGCGACACCCGATGGCGTCATGAAGACGGTGGAGGTCGATCCCCGCATCGGCGGCCGCTTCCTGGTCGCCGAACAGCGCGGGGCCATGCTCGCCGAGCATCACGGCGAGTACCGCGTCATCGACCGTCCGCATCGCCTGGTCTTCGCCTTCGCCGACACATTCATGGCCGAGAAGACCGAGGTCACCATCGACATCGAAGCCGTCGAGGGCGGCACGCTGCTGACGCTGACGCATCGCCTCGACCCTGCCTGGGAGGCGCATCGCGACAGCGCCCGCCGCGGCTGGGGCGGCATCCTGGACGGGCTGGAACTGACGCTCGCGGCCGGGCGCACCATGACCGTCTCCCGCCTGGTCGCGGCACCGCGCGCGCTGGTCTGGCGTGCCTGGACCGATCCCGCGCATCTCCCGCGCTGGTGGGGCCCGAAGGGCTTTTCCTGCGCGACGAAGGAGATCGCGATCCGTGCGGGCGGCGTCTGGCGCTTCACCATGAACGGGCCTGACGGCGCGACCTACCCGAACCGCCTGCGCTTCGAGGAACTGCGCGAACCCGATCGCATCACCTACATCGTGGACGATGACGGCGTCGGTGATGTCCGGCCCTTCCGGGGGATCGCGACCTTCGTGGAGCGGAGCGGCGGCACGCAGGTGACGATGCGCGCGATCTTCGACAGCGCAGAGACCTTCGCCGCCATGAAGCGCTTCGGCGCGGAGGAGGGCGGCGCCTCGACCCTCGCCTGCCTTGCCGAACACCTCGCCGGGATGACCGCGCCATGACCGCCACGCACGACAGCTTCACCATCGAACGCCGCCTCGCGCATCCGCCCGCCCGCGTCTTTTCGGCGTGGTCGAGTGCCGAGGCCAAGGCCGCCTGGTTCTTCGGCCCGCCAGGCTGGACGGCACGCGAACGGCGCCTGGATTTCCGCGTGGGTGGGCGCGAGAAGGCCGTGGGCGGCTTCGAAGGCGGCGTCACGACCGATTTCGACGCGACCTATCACGACATCGTCCCGGACCGTCGCCTCGTCTATTCCTACGGCATGCATCTCGACGGCAGGCGGATCTCGGTCTCCCTCGCGACGATCGAGTTCGAACCGGACGGCACCGGGACGAGGCTGCGCGTGACCGAGCAGGGCGTCTTCCTCGACGGCTACGAGGACAACGGATCGCGCGCGCAGGGCACGGCCTGGCTGATGGACAACCTCGCCGCCGCGCTGGACCGTGCGCGCTGAGCCGATGCTGGTCGTCTTCGGCGGCCTGCCCGGCACGGGCAAGACCACGCTATCGCGCGCGCTCGCGCAGCGCCGCGGCGCCCTGCATCTGCGCATCGACACGATCGAGCAGGCGATCCGCGACGCGGGCATCGCGCCGGTGGGTGCCGCCGGCTACGCCGCCGCGCAGGCGCTCGCGGAGTCCAATCTCGCGCTCGGCCACATCGTCATCGCGGATTGCGTGAACCCCGTCCGCGAAAGCCGTGCGGCCTGGCGCGAGGTCGCGGCGCGCGCCGGCGTGCCGCTCCTCGAGGTGGAACTCGTCTGCACCGACCGCGACACGCACCGGCAGCGCGTGGAGGCGCGCCGGCCCGACATCCCGGGCCATATGCTGCCGGGCTGGCCGGAGATCGTGACGCGCGACTACCGGCCCTGGACCGATCCGCATCTGGTGATCGACACCGCGACGACAGGCATCGAGGACGCCGTCGCGCGGATCGCGCATCAGATGGAGAAGGCGCGAAGCGCAGCCCGTCCTTGACGCGCGCCGTCCCGCTCTGGGACGCTGGTCCCGCCGACCGGGCGGCGCCACACGACCTTCCGGCGGCGGGAGGTCCGTCATGCTTCGTTGTCGCGTCGCGGCCGCGTTCGCCGCCACCTGTCTCGCCGCTGCGCCCGTGCTGGCGCAGACGCTCACGATCGGCGCGCAGACGCCGCCCTCCGCGCTCGATCCGCATTTCCACAACACCACCAACAACAACATGGTGCTGCGCCAGGTCTTCGAATCCCTGTTCGAGGTGAACACCCAGGGCCAGCGCGAGCCGCGGCTCGCGACCGGCATCCGGCTGGTGGACGACCTCACCTGGGAGATCACGTTGCGCGAGGGCGTGCGCTTCCACGACGGCACGCCCTTCGGGCCGGAGGACGTCGTCTACACCTTCGCCCGCGTGCCGACGGTGCCGAACAGCCCCGCGCTCTTCACCCCCTATGTGCGGACCATCGCCGCCATCGACATCGTGGGCCCGACGACCATCCGCATCCGGACCCGGGAGCCGAACCCGATCCTGCCCTGGGACATGGCCGGCCCCGTCATCCTCTCGCACCGCATCCACGGTCCCGGCCATCCCGCGACCGGCGAGTTCAACAGCGGCCGCCTGATGATCGGCACCGGCCCCTATCGCCACGCCGCCTATGCCCACAACGAACGGCTGGAGGTGACGCGCAACCCCACCTACTGGGGCCCGGCCGAGCCCTGGGAACGCGTGGTCTTCCGCTACATCCCGCAGGGCGGCGCACGGGTCGCGGCGCTGCTGGCGAACGAGGTGGACCTGATCGACTACGTGCCGGCCCAGGACATCCCGCGCGTCGAGCGCGACCGCCGCTTCGCGCTCTTCATCGGGGACAGCGTCACCTTCGTCTATCTCGCGCCGGATTCGATGCGGGAGACGACGCCGCATGCGACCGACCGGCAGGGCCGCCCGCTCGCGCGCAACCCGCTCGCCGACCGGCGCGTGCGCCAGGCGCTCTCGCTCGCCATCCCGCGGGAGGTGATCGCCGACCGGCTCTACGAGGGCCAGGCGGTCGCCGCCGACCAGTTCGCCTCCCGCATCGGCGAGCACCGGATCGAGGGCCTGCCACCGCTGCCCTACGACCAGGCGCGCGCCCGTGCGCTGCTGGCCGAAGCCGGCTATCCGGAAGGCTTCCGCCTGACCATCCACGGCCCCAACGGCTTCTTCCCGCTCGACGACAACCTGCTGCAGGCGATCGCCCAGGGCTTCACGCGCGTGGGCATCGAGACCCAGGTCCAGGCGCTGCCGCCTGCCAACCTGTTCACCCGTGCCACCAACCGGGAATTCTCGGTCTTCATGACCTATTTCAGCGCCTTCCTCTCGATCTCCCCGCTCCGGCAGATCGTGATGACGCGCGACCCCGAGCGCGGCTGGGGCCCCTTCAACCGCACGCGCTACTCGAACCCCGCCTTCGACAGCCTGGTCGAGCAGGCCATGACCAGCATGGACGAGGAGCGGCGCCAGGTCCTGACCCAGCAGGCCATGCGCCTGGTGATCGAGGAGATGCCTGTCATCCCGGTGATCCATCTGCGCAACGCCTGGGCCGGGCGGCGTGACCGCGTCGTGTATGATCCGAGCCCCTACAACCACACCTCCGCCATGCAGGCGCGCCCGCCGCGCTGACTTGACGGGTCCCGCGCGGGCGGTGAGGCTCGGCCATCAACGACAAGGGCCGGGGGGCACCGTTTGCGCGCATCCGCACCGGCGTCCGCATTCCAGGCGGCGCGCGGGCAGGCGCGCACCGGCGCCGGGTTTCCTGGCCATGCAAGGACTGGCCATGCCCGATCAAGCGATCCTCTCCCGCCTCCGCGCC